>DATCYC010000414.1:0-7242 GCA_036570525.1 Luteimonas sp. | reverse complement strand
GCCAATCGCACCTTGCGCGGCCTGCGTCGCCTGCTGGGTGGCGGCTCCGGCCGCCTGCTGGGCCTGCTGCGCCACCTGGCCGGCGGCCTGCGTGGCCGCGGCGGGGGAGGGCATGCCCTGGATGGGTGTGCCACCGAACATGGTCAGTGCCTCGTGGTTCGTTGCAGGCTGCCCCAGGCCTGGGTCAGCCAGATTTCGAGCAGCAGGCTGCGCTCGGCCGGCGGCTGTTCGCGCGCCTGCAGGATCGCGTTCAACCCGGCATCGCCGCGTATCGCGTCGCCGCCGAACAGCCATGCCGCCAGCACGTACAGCGCGACCGCGCGTTGGCTGCGCAGGCCGTGTTCGCGGCAATGGCGGACCAGGTCGTCGATTTCACCGTCGAACGCTTCCGGCGGCGCATCGGCCTGCGGGAAATGCTCGGCGAGGAAGCGCTTGATGTGCTCGCGCTGGTTCGCCGCGCCGATCGCCGACATCTGCTTGCGCTTGAACTGGAGCATCCGGGCACCCTCCTCAGGCCATGCCTGTCGCGGCGGTGGCCAGCGTGACGCGCTGCCCGCCGGCCGGGCCGCCGCGGGCGTAGACCAGCGCGCTGTCGGCCGCGGCGTCCTCGACCACGAAGCCCTGGACCGGGCCGAAGAAATCGCGCCGCTCCGCGCCGCCGAGCGTCGGGATCACCACGCGGAACGCGCGCGGATCGTAGAAGCGGAAGAACATCGCCTTGCCGTCGGCACCGATCACGCGCAGGAAGCGGCGCAGGTGGTGACGCACTGCGTACAGGTCGGTCCCCGGCGCGGTGCGCAGCACGATGCCCCAGTGCGCGTTCCAGCCTTCGCGCAGGATCGCGTCGGTGAAGCGGTCGTCCGCGCGCAGGCGGACCAGGTGCGGCGCGGCCGCTTCCAGCATCGGGTCGAGGTCGCCGGAAAACAGGCAGGAATAGTCGCAACCCGCCGCGCGCAGGCGCTCGGGCAGGTCGGCCACCATCGCGCCGTCGAGGACCGCGAACACCGGCGCTTCCGCCGCGCCGTTGCCGCGCTCGAATACCGCGCGTCGCAGGGCCTGCAGTTGCGATGCTTCGATCACGGCATCGTCCCTATCGGCCCATTGCGGCCAGCGCCGCCCGGGCCGCCTGGCATTCGGCGCAGAACGGCTGCGCCTGTGCCGCCGCCCTGCGCAGCGCCTTGGCCTGGGTCTGCTGGCCGGGGTTGCTGATCTTGCCGGCCTTGCCTGCGATCGCTTCGCCGGCCTTCTTGGCCTTGTCGGGCTTTTCGCCCTTCATGGCCGCCAGCGGGCTGCCGCCGCAGTTGATCCTGACCAGCGGGCCGTCCAGGGTCACCCCGGCCGGGCCGATGGTGATCGAACTGCCGCCGACCTTGAGGCTGATCATGACGCCCGCTTCCAGCACCAGGTTCACGCCCGCCTTGACGTGGACCTTGGTGCCGGCGTCGAGGCAGGTATCCGTGCCGGATGCGACGTGCAGGTTCATGCCGGTGGCAATGGCGGCGTTCATGCCGATATTCAGGTGCGAATCCTGCTTGACGTCGACGAAGTTGTGCTTGTCGACGACGATGTGCTGTTCGCCGCCGACGTGGTCGCTGCGGTTGCCGCCGACGGTGAGCTGCTTGTTGGCGCCGATCGTGGCGCTGGCGTTCTTCTGCACGCGCGTCTGCAGGTCCTTCTGCGCGTGCATGAAGATCTCCTCGCTGCCGGCCTTGTCCTCGAAGCGCAGTTCGTTGAAGCCGCCGCCGCCCTTGGACGAGTTGCTCTTGAACGTCGACTTCGTGGCCTCGCCCGGCGGGTAGGGCGGCATGTTGTCGGCGTTGTAGAGGCTGCCGATGACGTAGGGCCGGTCGGGGTCGCCGTGTTCGAACGCCACCAGCACCTCCTCGCCGATGCGCGGCGGCATGAAGCTGCCCCACTTGGCGCCGGCGTGGCCCTGGGCGACGCGCACCCAGCACGAACTCTTGTCGTCGTACGTGCCCTGTCGGTCCCAGTGGAACTGCACCTTCACCCGTCCGTAGTCGTCGATGTAGATCTCGTTGCCCCGCGGTCCGGTCACGATCGCGGTCTGCACGCCGGCCACGTGCGGCCTTGGCGTACGCCGGGGCTCGCGATACTGCACGCGGCTGGGGATGCAGGTGAAGCTGTTGCCGTAGCTGCTCGGGCCGCCATCGTTGCCGAGGTTGTTGCTGCCGCTGTGCCGAACCGAGGTGACCACGTACTCTTCGTTGAGCGCGTCCTGCGGGTGGTCGGCCAGGGTGAAGCGATGGCCCGGGACCAGCGCGCGGACGTTGCCGGTGCCGTCGAGGATTTCGTGCCGCGCTTCCTCGATTTCCATGATCCGACGCGCCGCTTCCTCGCCGTCATTGCGCTGCGCGTAGAGGCCCGGGTAGTCGTAGACCTCGTACTTGGCGTTGTCGCCGATCCGCACCAGCGAGTCGACCGAAACCTCCATGCGGTCGGTCGGGCGCTCGAAGTTGAAGTCGCGCAGGGTCACCTTGCCGCTGCGCATGTGCTGCCGGTGCAGCAACGTCGCCACGGTGTCGGCCTCGTCGACCGAACCGGCCTGGTCCATGCGGATCGTGTCCGGATCGAGCGCGGGATGGATGTCCTTGTGGTCGCTGAACACCATCGTTTCGGCGCCGTGGCCGTCGGCGGGATGGCGGAAGAAGTAGAAGATGCCTTCCTCTTCCATCAGGCGCGAGATGAAATCGAAGACGGTCTCGTTGTACTGCGTGCAGTAGGTGCGCTTGGGATGCTTGTCCTTGCAGCTGACCTCGTAGTCCTTGAACTCGAATTCGCCGAGCAGGGCCTCGATGATCTCGGGCACGCTCTGCTCCTGGAACACGCGGGTGTCCTTGTGCAGGGTCAGGAACCACAGCCACGGCACCACCTCGCAGCGGTAGCTGGTCATCTCGGCTTCGCTGCCAGCGGGATCGGGCACCCGGCCGACGCGCTCGAAGGCCGATACCATGCCCAGCCAGTAACGCTCGCCCTCGGCGGTCTCGATGCGAAGGGTCACGCGCTTGCCGACCAGGTCCCCGGCCGCGACCGAGTCGTCCTCCGAAAGCATCAGCAGCCTGAACTCGAACAGCCGCGAGATTCCCTCGCTGCCTTCGAACTGCTGGATCAACAGGGCATCCTCGCCCAGTGGCGTGCTCAGCAGGAACATGCGGCGGCTGGTGGTGTAGGGCATGGTCGCTCCGTCACGCGAGGCGCGCGAGCTGTCTGCCCGCTATCGTCGCCGCCCGCGCCGGGCGGCAACATTCGCAATACGGCCTAGCCCATGCGGACTAGGGGCCCAAGCCCGGGCGGCTCAGCCGCAGGTGGCCGATGGCTGGCGGGTAGCCGAGGCTGGCGCGGGCCGGGCACGAAGCGCGCAGGGAAACCGCGCAGAACGCGGAGGAAAGCCGTGCCGCGTTGCACGGCGCTCCTGCTGTTTGCAGGAGGCGGGGCCGACCCTCATGCCCGCTCGATGCGCTCGACCGCCAGGGTGATGGTCTCCATGGCCACTGTCGTGCCCGACCCCGCCCGGGCGAGGCCCGCCGCGACCTTCGACGGCCATGCGTTGACCAGCCGGTACCTCGCCACGGGGCTGGCGGAGCGCCCGGCGGGGGACATCTGTCCGGACTGAACGGACTCGAGCCAGGCGTGCATGTGCAAATCCCGCTTCGCGCCCGCCGGCTGTTGCATCGCCGTCCGATGCCACATCCACAAGCGCATGTCGGGGCTCCGTGGCCTGGTGAACGTCAGCGTGGGCGGCGTGCGGCTTGCGCCCGATGCCAGCGCCAGGCGTTCGAGCTGGTACCGCGCAACGTCCCAGGACACAGCAAGGCCCTCGACTTTGGACCATGAGCCGAGGTCCGATTTCACGCCCTGCAGGGCGGAGAACGTGGCGATCTCGACGCCGTCCACCAGGATGCCGAATCTGCTCGCCGCGATTGGGGTCGTGCGCATGTCGTGAGGCTCCCGCAGCTGACGAACGGTGTCCCCATGCTGTTCAAGCGCGAAAGCCGGGGTCGATCGGCCAGCTTCCGGATCGTGAACGGCGTGGCGCTTGCCGGGCACGGGTTGCGCGCCCGTGCCCGGTGTTGCTCCAGGCGGGCAGTGAAGGCGGAGGGCGGGTCGAGACCCGCCCTACTCGACCTGGTACTCGAAGCGCCCGTCGGCGCCGATGCCGGCGGTGATCGCGCCGACCTTCAGCCCCTCACCCATGCGCCCGAGCACGCTGGTGGCGATCTCCGGCAGCAGGGTGCCGGTGAGGATGTGGTCGATGTTGCGGGCGCCGGAGTCGACCTCGGTGCAGCGCGCGGCCACCGCGTCGACCAGCGCGTCGTCGTAGTCGAAGCTGGCGCCGTGGTTGGCGCGGATGCGCCTGGCGATCTTGCCCAGCTTCAGGCGCACGATCTTGCGCATGTTGTCGTCGCGCAGCGGATAGAACGGGATCACCGTGGTCCGGCCGAGGAAGGCCGGCTTGAACGTGCGCTGCAGTTCCGGCCGCAGCAGTTCGGCCAATTCCTCGGCCGGCGGCGGCTCGGCGTCGCCGCGGTTGCAGGCCTGCATGATCAGGTCGGTGCCGGCGTTGGAGGTCAGCAGGATCAGGGTGTTCTTGAAGTCGATCTCGCGGCCCTCGCCGTCCTCCATCTTGCCCTTGTCGAAGACCTGGAAGAACAGTTCCAGCACGTCCGGGTGCGCCTTCTCGATCTCGTCGAGCAGCACCACCGAGTACGGCCGCCGCCGCACCGCCTCGGTCAGCACGCCGCCCTCGCCGAAACCGACGTAGCCAGGCGGCGAGCCCTTGAGGCTGGAAACGGTGTGAGCCTCCTGGTACTCGCTCATGTTGATGGTGATCATGTTGCGCTCGCCGCCGTACAGCACGTCGGCCAGCGCGATCGCGGTCTCGGTCTTGCCGACGCCGGAAGTGCCGACCAGCAGGAAGACGCCCTTGGGCTTGCCCGGGTCCTCGAGGTTGGCACGCGAGGTGCGCACGCGCTGGGCGATGGCGTCGAGCGCGTGGCCCTGGCCGATCACACGTTCTTCCAGCAGGTCGCGCAGTCCGAGTACGGTCTGGATCTCGTCGCTGACCATCTTGCCGACCGGTATGCCGGTCCAGGCGGCGATGATCTGCGCCACCGCATTGCCGTCGACCACCGCGTTGATCATCGGCACGCGGCCCTGCACCCGTGCCAGTTCCGCGCGCGTGGCATTGATCGCGACGGCGGCGTCGGCGCGCTCAGGCGCGTCCTCGGCCAGTGCGTCGAGGGCATCGAGTTTTTCGTGCAGCTGCGCGACCAGGGCTTTTTCCTGTTCCCAGCGCGCTTCCAGTTCTTCGAGCCGGGTGGCCAGGGCGGCGTCCTCGGCGTCGATCGCGGCCATGCGTTCGCCGTGCTCGGCGCCGGATGCGGCCTCGATCTTCAGCAGTTCGCGCTCGGTCGCCAGCACCGCGCGCTGCTGGCGCGCGTCCTCGATGTCGGCCGGGATCGAGTTCTGCCCGATCGCGATCTTGGCGCAGGCGGTGTCGAGCACGCTCACCGCCTTGTCCGGCAACTGCCGGCCGGCGATGTAGCGCGACGACAGTTTCACCGCCTCGACCAGCGCCTCGTCGAGGATCCTCACCTTGTGGTGGTCGGCCATCGCGCGCGCCATGCCGCGCAGCATCGCCAGCGCCCTGGCATCCTCGGGCTCCTCGATCTTGACCACCTGGAAGCGCCGGGTGAGCGCCGGGTCCTTCTCGAAGTACTTCTTGTATTCGCTCCAGGTCGTCGCGGCGATGGTGCGCAGCTCGCCGCGCGCCAATGCCGGCTTGAGCAGGTTGGCGGCGTCGTTCTGCCCCGCCGCGCCGCCGGCGCCGATCAGCGTGTGCGCCTCGTCGATGAACATGATGATCGGCTTCGGGCTGGACTTGACCTCGTCGAGCACGCCCTTGAGCCGCGCCTCGAACTCGCCCTTGACGCTGGCGCCGGCCTGCAGCATCCCGAGATCCAGCGCCAGCAGCTCCACGCCCTGCAGGATTGGAGGCACCAGGCCTTCGGCGATGCGCATCGCCAGGCCTTCGACCACCGCGGTCTTGCCGACGCCGGCCTCGCCGGTGAGGATCGGGCTGTTCTGCCGGCGCCGGGTCAGGATGTCGATCATCTGCCGGATCTCGGCGTCGCGCGCCAGCACCGCGTCGAGCTGGCCGTCGCGCGCGCGCTGGGTGAGGTTGCTGCAGAACTTGTCCAGGTTGGGCGTGGCGCTGGGCTTGCCGTCGGCGCCGGGCTGCGGCGCGTCGCCGCCATCGCCCGTGCCGCCGGTCGCGTCGCCGAGCCCGCGCGCCTCGCGCGCCTCGACCGAGGGCGCGACGATGGCGTGGAAGTTCTCTCGCAGGGTCTCGACGTTGACCGCGATCGCGTCCTGCACCGGCCTTGCCAGCAGGCGCTTGAGATCGGCGTCGTCGGCCAGCGCCAGCAGCACGTGGCCGCTGCGGATCCGGCTTTCGCCCATGTCCAGCGAGGCGACCACCCAGGCGCGTTCGAGCAGTTCGGGCAAGTGCGACGACAGCGCCGGGGTGCGCGTGTTGCCGCTCTTGAGGCCGTCGAGCACCTTGCCCAGCGCGCGCTCCAGGCCTTCGGGCGGCAGGTCGAACTGGCGCAGGATGCGGCGGATGTCGCCGTTGTCGACCTCGACCAGCTTGAGCAGGAAGTGTTCGATCTCGACATCGTGGTGGCCGCGCGACAGGCACAGGCCGGCGGCGGCCTCCAGTGCGGTCCGGCAGGTGGCATTGAGCCGGCCCACCAGGGAACGGGGATTCACAGCCATGACTCACCTCCCATCGCGGAGAAACGGAATTCGACTTCGTCGGCCGGCGCCGGGCTGCGGCGTCCGCCCAGCCAGGTGTTCCAGCCCAGGCGCGGCGCGTCGTCGCCGCGCGCGCCCAGGGCGATGCGCGGCACCTGGTCGGCGCGCAGCGCGAGCTTGATGCGCAGGTCCAGTGCCAGGCCGGTGAGGAACCGGGTCAGTTCGACCACGTCGGCGAGCAGCGCGCCGCTGGGCAGCAGGGTCTGGAACCGCTTGCGGTCCAGCGGCCCGATGCGCAGTTGCAGCGTGGTCTGCCGGTCCCAGTAGCGGCTGCCGAGCACGCAGCCTCCGCCCAGCGCGTGCGCGCTCCGGCCCAGGCGGGTGCGGTCGCGGCGCGGTATGTGCTGCCAGCTGCCGAAGCAGCCCTGTGCCCGCACTGCGGCGCCGAGCAGGTCGCCGACCACCTGC
>DATCYC010000413.1:0-2731 GCA_036570525.1 Luteimonas sp. | reverse complement strand
CCGGTCAGGCGCAACTTGCGCATGCCCAGCCGCGCGAAGCCGCGCACCAGCGTTTCGATCTCGTCGAACGACAGCCGCGACGCCGCGTCCATGCCGTAATCGTCGGGCACCTTGTCGGCCGGCATGCAGTAACCGCAGCGGAAATTGCAGGCCTCGATCACCGACAGCCGCAGGTCGCGCAACGGGCGGCCGAGGCGGTCGAGCGGAAGCGCCGGCGCGTCGATCATGGCGTTCATGCCGGCAGCCCCTGCGGCGCACTCGGATCGGACAATGCCACGACTTCGCCCGGCGTGGCGACGCGGTGCCCGCGTCCGGCCAGCGCCTGGCCGTCGGCGACGCCCGCGTAGTGGTAGAGGATGCAGCGGTCGAGCAGCTGCGCCGGGTACTCGCGCTCGAGGTCGTCGATGCCGCTGTGCGAGGGGTTGCCGTGCAGCGCGCAGTCGTGCGCGATCAGTTCGCCGGCATCGGCGTGTTTCGCCAGCACTTCCGGGATTGGCCGGGTGTCGCCGCTCCACGCCAGGCTGCCGCGCAGGCGCAGGCCGTAGGCGGTTTCCGGCCAGTGGTGGCGCACCGGGAACACCTCCAGCCGCACGCCCTCGTGCCAGAACGCATCGCCCACGGGCACCAGCTGGAACGCGTCCCAGAAGTTGGCGCCGCCTTCGGCGAGCACGTTCGGATAGTCGCCCACGCGCCGGTGCAGCAGCGGGACGACCGTCGCCGGCACGTAGAGCCGGGTCTTGCCGCGGCGCGCGGCGTCGAAGTAGTCGGCCACGAACAGGCGCTCGAAGCCGGCCACGTGATCCATGTGCACGTGGGTGATGAACAGCGCGCGCGGCGCCTGGCCGTAGTGCGCGAGGTACGCGGTCAGTCCTTCGGCGCCGCAGTCGATGGTCAGCCACGGTGCACCGTCGCGTTCGATGGTCGCCATCGGCGATCCCAGCTCGACCGCCGAGGCATTGCCGACACCATGGAAGCGCAGCGACCAGGCCATCAGTGCGTATCCGTCGAGGGCATGCCCATCAAATCCCGCGATCCCACTGCGCGTCGTAGCCCTTGCGCAGGCGGGCGAAATCTTCTTCCACTTCCTTGATGCTGCGGTGGCCGCGCAGCTTGAGCAGTGAGCGCCTGAGCCGCGCCAGGTTGCCTTCGCGCCAGCCGGTGGCCGGGATGCGCAGCGTGCTGCGGTCGAAGTCGATCATCCAGCCCTTGCCGTCGGCATCGAACAGCAGGTTGTGGGCGTTGAGGTCGACGTGGTCGAGGCCGGCGCGATGGAAGCGCGCGACCAGGCGCCCGGTCTCGTCCCACGGCGCGCTGTGGCCGTCGACCGCGGCCATGTCGGCCAGCGAGCGCACGTCGAGCAGGCGCTCCATCAGGATCGAGGCGCGGTAGAAAGGCCCCTCGCGCAGGTAGGACGCCGCGATCGGCCGCGGCACCGGCAGGTCCTGCTTGAGCAGGTCGCGCAGCAGCCGGAACTCGGCGAAGCTGCGCGTCCGGTCAGCCCCGCGCCACACGTACCGGTCGCGGCTGACCTTCTCAGCCATGCCCCCGCGCAGGTAGTTGCGCAGCACGCAGGGGCCGTGCGTGGCGTCGATGTACCACGCGCCGCCGCGGCCGCCGTCGCCGACCGGCTGCGCGCGTTCGCCCCAGGCCTGCGCGTCGAACCAGCGCGGGTCCGCTTGCCGCAGCTGCGTGGCATCGAACAGAATCGAGCCGACACCGTGTCCACCGCGGCCGGCGCGGAACGGCGTCAGGCTTTCGGTAGCATCGAACGCGGCCATCCGGCGAGTCTAACAAGCGCATGCCTTCCAATCCCGTTATTCCGGCCCCCTCCCACGCGGTGGCTCCAGCCACGATCTGCCTGCTGCGGCTGTCCGCGCTCGGCGACGCCACCCACGTCGTGCCGCTGGTGCGCACGCTGCGCCGCGCCTGGCCCGGCGTGGCGCTGACATGGGTGATCGGCAAGGGCGAATACAGGCTGCTCGAAGGCCTGGAGGGCGTGGAATTCGTCGTCTACGACAAGAAGACCGGCCTGGCCGGGATGCGTGCGCTGCGCCGGCAGTTCGGCGGCCGGCGCTTCGACGCGCTGCTGCAGATGCAGGTCGCCGCGCGCGCCAACCTGCTGTCGGCGTTCGTGCCGGCGAAGCGGCGCATCGGCTACGACCGCACGCGCTCGAAGGACCTGCACGGGCTGTTCATCAACGAGCGCATCCCCGACCGGCTCGGGATCCACGTACTCGACGCCATCGGCAGCTTTTGCGAGCCGCTGGGACTGAAGCAGGACACCGTCACCTGGGACCTGCCGGTGCCGGACGAAGCGCGCGCCTGGGCGCGCGAGCAGTGGCCTGGCGACGGCATCCCGACGCTGCTCATCTCGCCCTGCTCCAGCCACGCCCTGCGCAACTGGCGCAGCGACCGCTACGCCGCCGTCGCCGACCACGCCGCAGCGCGCGGCTGGCGCATCGTTCTGTGCGGCGGCCGCAGCGAGCTGGAACGCGACACCGCCGACGCGATCATCACGGCGATGCAGGCGCCCGCGCTGGACCTGGTCGGCAAGGACACGCTCAAGCAGCTCCCCGCCCTGCTCGAACGCGCCGACCTGGTGATGACCCCGGATTCGGGCCCGATGCACATCGCCAACGCCATGGGCACCAAGGTCCTCGGCCTGCACGCGGCCAGCAACCCGGCGCGCAGCGGGCCGTATTCGGACCGCCGGTACTGTGTGGACCGCTAC
>DATCYC010000412.1:0-3466 GCA_036570525.1 Luteimonas sp. | reverse complement strand
CGGCATGCACAGCCAGGGCTGGAGCCGCGAGCGGGCGATCGAGTACTTCATGGACAACTCGCCCAAGACCCGCCAGGACGTGGTCAACGAGATCGACCGCTACATCGGCACGCCGGGGCAGGCGCTGGCCTACAAGATCGGCCAGCTCAAGATCTCCGGACTCCGTGAGAAGGCCGCCCGCGAGCTGGGGCCGAAGTTCGACCTGCGGGCCTTCAACGACGCCGTGCTGGAAACCGGCTCGGTGCCGCTGGACGTGCTGGAGAAGCACATCGACGCCTGGATTGCGGCGCAGAAATAGGCTGGTTACGCAGGCCGTAGGCTGGGTTGGCTTCCTCAACCCAGCGCTCTTGTATCCGTTCGCCCCGCCCAAGCTGGGTTGGTGAAGCCAACCCAGCCTACGGTCTGTCGTAGGTCGGGGGCGTACCCCCGACCTACGGAGCCCCAACCCGCGTGGCCCCGATCGTTGCTACCGGACCATCGAACTGCGACAATGCCCGGCTCCCGCGCGTCGGGAGACCTTGCCCCACCGCATCCGTCCAGGATCGTCGGGGGGCTATCCGGGCCGCCTCCCATCCGGGCGGTGGCCGAATATCCACAAGGAAAACAACATGCGTCATTACGAAGTCGTGTTCCTGGTCCATCCGGACCAGAGCGAGCAGGTGCCCGCCATGGTCGAGCGCTACAAGACGCTGATCGAGGGCGGCGAGGGCAAGATCCACCGTCTCGAGGACTGGGGTCGCCGCCAGCTGGCCTATCCGATCAACAACCTGGTCAAGGCCCACTACGTCCTGCTCAACATCGAGGTCGACCAGGCCGTGCTCGACGAGCTCGTCGAAAGCTTCCGCTTCAACGACGCGGTGCTGCGCCACCTGGTGATGCGCCGCGACGAGGCGGACACCGAGCAGTCGCTGATCATGAAGAACAAGGACGAGAAGGGCGACAAGCCCGAACGCAGCGAGCGTCGCCGTCGCGACGACGACAGCGACAGCGACAGCAGCGGCAGCGACAAGCCCGCTGAACCCGCCGCCGACGACACCGCCGAAGCCGCCTGAGGAGCACAGACATGTCCAAGTTCTTTCGCCGCCGCAAGTACTGCAAGTTCACCGCCGAGGGTGTCAAGGAGATCGACTACAAGGATCTCAACACCCTGCGCCAGAACCTGACCGAGAACGGCAAGATCGTCCCGAGCCGCATCACCGGCACCAAGTCGCGCTACCAGCGCCAGCTCGCCACCGCCGTCAAGCGCGCGCGCTACCTGGCCCTGATTCCGTATACGGACAACCACAACATCTAAAAAGAACGTCTTCCCGCAGGGAAGACCACTGATCTCCCTCCCCTTGAAGGGGAGGGCTTCAAACACGAATCCCGTCCGTTCGGACAGCTGAAAGTTGCGGCGTCGCGCCGCTAACGAATACGGAGCACCACCATGGAACTGATCCTGCTGCAGAAAGTCACCAACCTCGGCAACCTGGGCGACAAGGTCAACGTCAAGCCCGGTTACGGCCGCAACTACCTCGTGCCCCAAGGCAAGGCAGTGCCGGCCACGGCGGTCAACGTCGCCGAGTTCGAGGCCAAGCGCGCCGAGTACGAGGCCAAGGCCGCCTCGGTGCACTCCGAGGCCACCGACCGCCTCGCCAAGCTCGAGGGTGCCAGCGTCACCATCTACGTCAACGCTTCGACCGAAGGCAAGCTGTACGGCTCGGTCGGCCCGCGCGACATCGCCGACGCGCTGACCAAGGCCGGCACGCCGGTCGAGAAGTCCGAGGTTGTGCTGGGCGAAGGCGCCTTCCGCACCACCGGCGAATTCGAAGTCATCGTGCATCTGCACGCCGACGTCGAAACCCCGGTGAAGGTGATCGTGGTTCCCGAAGCCGCCTGATCGCCGCACACCGCTCGACGAAAAGGGCGCCGCAAGGCGCCCTTTTTGTTTTCTCGTCCGATTGCGGGAGGGGGAGCCCTGCTTCGCCCGATCGCGTGGCTCGCCGCCATCCGACGGGCCCGACGTGCCCCGCAGGCCTTCTGCGGCCCCCAGCTGCAAAGCCTGATCAAGGCCCATCGCAGCCGGTGAGATGACAAGCGCGTAAGAAATCGTCTTATCCACAGGTTGTTCCATCGCGCACCCACAAGCCGAGCGCCTACGATGCCTGACCAGTTCCGAAAACCGACGCCGTTCGCGGCCTTCGCTTCGCAGGAGTTCGACAGCACGATGTCCGCACGTCCCCGGTTTGGGAATGAACCTCGCAGCGACAGCAGGATCGAGCAGCTGCGCGTGCCGCCTCAGTCGGTGGAAGCCGAGCAGGCGGTGCTTGGCGGGCTGATGCTGGCGCCCGACGCCTACGACCGCATCGCCGACCACCTGGTCGACGGCGACTTCTACCGCCGCGACCACCAGTTGATCTACCGCGCGATCCGCGAGCTTGCGGAAAAGAACCGGCCCTACGACGCGGTGACCCTCGGCGAATGGTTCGAGTCCCAGGGCCTGGCCGAGCAGGTTGCCGGCGGGGCCTACCTGGTCGAGCTGGCCAGCACCACGCCGTCGGCCGCCAACATCGCCGCCTACGCCGAGATCGTGCGCGACAAGGCGGTGCTGCGGCAGCTGATCGAGGTCGGCACGGGCATCGTCAACGACGGCTTCCAGCCCGAGGGTCGCGAAAGCAGCGAGATCCTCGCCAGCGCCGAGCAGCAGGTGTTCGCGATCGCCGAGGCCGGCGCGCGCGGGCGCACCGACTTCGTGCCGGTCAACAAGGCGATGAGCGAAGCCTTCGACGTCCTGCAGACGCGCTACGCGAACGGCGGCGGCATCACCGGCATGCCGACCGGCTACACCGAATTCGACGAGATGACCGCCGGCCTGCAGCCGACCGACCTGCTGATCCTGGCCGCGCGCCCGGCCATGGGCAAGACCACCTTCGCGCTCAACATCGCCGAGTACGCGGCGATCAAGACCAAGAAGGCGGTGGCGGTGTTCTCGATGGAAATGTCGGCCAGCCAGCTCGCGCTGCGCCTGATCTCCTCCAACGGCCGAGTCAACGCCACGCGCCTGCGCACAGGCCAGCTCGAGGACGAAGACTGGAGCCGCGTGAGCAGCGCGATCCGGATGCTGAAGGAATCGAAGATCTTCATCGACGACACCCCGGCGCTGTCGCCGGAGGTGCTGCGCGCCAAGGCGCGGCGCCTCAAGCGCGAGCACGACCTGGGCCTGATCGTCATCGACTACCTGCAGCTGATGGCGGTGCCCGGCAACAGCGAGAACCGCGCCACCGAAATCTCGGAGATCTCGCGCTCGCTCAAGGGCCTGGCCAAGGAGCTCAACGTGCCGGTGCTCGCGCTGTCGCAGCTCAACCGCTCGCTGGAAACCCGCACCGACAAGCGTCCGGTAATGGCGGACCTGCGCGAATCCGGCGCCATCGAGCAGGATGCGGACGTGATCGTCTTCATCTACCGCGACGAGTACTACAACAAGGAA
>DATCYC010000411.1:0-2680 GCA_036570525.1 Luteimonas sp. | reverse complement strand
TAGCCGTCCTTGTTGAAGTCCATCTTCGCGAAGCGCTCGGCGAACTTCGGCTCGGCGGACGCTTCGGCCTTGCTGATGCGGCCGTCCTTGTCGACGTCGAGTTTCATCATGCCGTGGCCGCGATGGCCGCGGTGGTGCGAGCGGTGGCGATGCCGCAGCTCGTCGCCCGCCAGCCTGCCGTCCTTGTCCTTGTCGGCCTTGTCGAAATGCTCCGCCAGGCGCGGCGAGGCGGCCGCTTCGGCGCGGTCGATCGCGCCGTCGTTGTTGGTGTCCAGCTTCATGTGGCGCGCCGGCTTGTCGGGTGCGGCGGCCGGCTGCTGCGCGAAGGCAGTGCCGGTGGAGGCCAGCGCCAGGGCCACGGTGGCGAACAGGATCTTGTGGTTCATCGATGTCTCCATTCCGGCAGCGACAGTGCCGCCATCACGACGATCAACGCCCGCCCGCCCGCGGGGATGACAAACCGGAGCGCGCATTCAGCACACGGACAGTCGCAGGCCCTGCGCGCGCGGGCGCTATGCTTGCCGCATGTCGCACCGGCTCGCCCGCATCGTGTCCATCCTCGGCCATCCGCTGGTCTCGCTGCCGGTGGCCGCGCTGCTGCTGACCGCGAACCAAGGGGCGGGGCCGGCGCGGCTGTCGGCGCTGGTGCTGGGACTGGGCGCGATCGCGCTGGGCGTGATGGGCTACTCGCGCTGGCAGGTACGGCGCCAGCGCTGGCGGCACGTCGACGCCAGCGGGCGCGGCGAACGCCGCTCGCTCAACCGCTTCCTGCTGCTCCTGTTCGCGGTCGCGACGCTGGCGACGTGGGCGTGGGCCTCGCGCGAGTTCGCGCTGGGACTGGCGCTGTCGGCACTGCTGGTCGCCGCGGCGATGCTGTCAGCGCGCTGGTGCAAGCTGTCGCTGCATGTCGCGTTCGCGATGTACGCCGCGGTGCTGCTGGTGCAGCTGTCGTGGCTGGCCTGTGCGGCGGGCATCCTGTTCGTTGCGGCGGTGGCCTGGTCGCGGCTGGTGCTGGACCGGCACGCGCCGCGCGACCTCGTCGCCGGTGCAATCGCCGGCCTGCTGGCCGGCCTCGCGTTCTGGCGGCTGCTGCCGGCCGTGGCGGGCTGAGGCATGGGCAGCACTCCGCACCGCGACGACGAGGGCCTGCGCGTGTTCGACACCGGTGCGCATCCGTGCGGCTATTTCCCCGAGCGCACCGCGCGCGACCTTGTCCTCGACCCGCGCGACCCGCGCCTGCCGCGCTTCTACCCGCAGGCACTGGACTGGGGATTCCGCCGCTCTGGCGACCTTGTCTACCGCCCCCACTGCGGCGACTGCCGCGCCTGCGTGGCGGTGCGCATCCCCGTCCGCGACTTCGTCCCCGACCGCAGCCAGCGCCGCTGCCTGCGCCGCAATGCCGACGTCACCGTGCGCGTGGTGCCCACGCAGCGCACCGACGAGCAGCTCGCCCTGTACCAACGCTACCTCAAGGCGCGCCATCGCGGCGGCGGCATGGACGACCACGGCGCCAGCGAGTTCGAGCAGTTCCTGGTCGGCGCGTGGTCGGACGGGCGTTTCCTCGAGTTCCGCGTCGACGGCCGCCTGCTCGGCGTGGCCGTGACCGACCGCGTCGAACGCGCGCTCTCGGCCGTGTACACCTTCTACGATCCGGACGAATCCGCACGCGGCCTGGGCACCTTCGCGATCCTGCGGCAGATCGCGTGGGCGCGCGACGAGGGCCTGGACCACCTGTACATGGGCTACTGGATCGAGGGCCACCGCAAGATGGATTACAAGCGCCGCTTCCGGCCGCTGGAAGCATTCACCGGCCGCGGATGGCGGCGACTGGAGCCCGGGGAAGATGCATGAAACGACTGATTCCACTGTGCCTGTTGCTGCTGGCCTGTGCCGGCTGCGTGCGCATGCACGTGTACGGTGATCCGCAGGCGTACGCGGCTGGCGCGGGCGACACGCTGCGCATCGCCACGTACAACGCCTCGCTCCACGACGATGCCGCCGGCGGCCTGGTGCGGCGGCTGGAGTCCGGCGACGAGCGCGCGCGCCGGATCGCCGCGGTGCTGCAGCGCGTGCGCCCTGACATCGTGCTGCTCAACGAGTTCGACCATGACGCCGCGCACCGCGCCGCCGACCTGTTCCAGCACGATTACCTCGAACGGGCGCAGCCCGGCGGCGGCGACCCGCTGCGCTACCCCTACCGCTACCTCGCCCCGGTCAACACCGGCGTGCCCAGCGGCCTGGACCTCGATGGCAGCGGCACGATCGGCGGCGAAGGCCGCGACCGCGGCAACGACGCCTGGGGCTACGGCCTGCATCCTGGCCAGTACGGGATGCTGGTGCTGTCGCGGTATCCAATCGACACCGATGCAGTCCGCACGTTCCGGCTGCTGAAGTGGAGTGCGATGCCCGGCGCCGCGCGTCCACTCGACCCGGAGACCGGCGCATCCTACTATCCGGATGCGACCTGGGCGCAGCTGCGGCTGTCGTCGAAGTCGCACTGGGACGTGCAGATCGAGACGCCGACCGGCACCGTGCACCTGCTCGCCTCGCACCCGACGCCGCCGGTGTTCGACGGCCCGGAGGACCGCAACGGCGCGCGCAACGCCGACGAGATCCGGCTGTGGCGCGAGTACATCTCGCCCGGCGACAAGCCGTGGCTGTGCGACGACGCCGGCCGCTG
>DATCYC010000410.1:0-1948 GCA_036570525.1 Luteimonas sp. | reverse complement strand
GTTGGCGAAGCCGGCGGCGAAGATCGTCGCGGTTTCCATGTCGATGGCCATGCAGCGCATCAGGCGCAGGCGCTCCTTGAAGGCGTCGTCGTGCTCCCAGACGCGGCGGTTGGTGGTGAACACGGTGCCGGTCCAGTAGTCCAGGCCCAGGTCGCGGATCATCGTCGACACCGCGCGCTGCAGGGCGAACGCCGGCAGCGCCGGCACTTCCGGCGGCAGGTAGTCGTTGCTGGTGCCCTCGCCGCGGATCGCGGCGATCGGCAGGACCAGGTCGCCGAGCCGGTTCTTCTTCTTCAGCCCGCCGCACTTGCCGAGGAACAGCACCGCCTTGGGCGCGATCGCCGACAGCAGGTCGAGCATGGTGGCGGCGTTGGGACTGCCCATGCCGAAGTTGATCATGGTGATGCCGTCGGCGGTGGCGCTGGGCATCGGGCGGTCGGCGCCGACGATCTGCGCCCCGGCCAGGCGCGCGAAGTGGTCCAGGTAGCCGCCGAAGTTGGTCAGCAGGATGTGCTCGCCGAATTGGTCCAGGGGCACGCCGGTGTAGCGCGGCAGCCAGTTCTCGACGATCTGTTCCTTTTCCTTCATCCGGCGATTGTAGGCCAGCCCCCGGTCCGCGGCCGACCCCGCCCGCCCTTTTCTGCCACGGATCAGAGCCGGTGAACATGGATAGAGCTTTCCATATGTGTTTGCTCTTGATCCGCGTTGATCGGCTCTGATCCGTGGCAAAACGCTTCTTCCGGCAGGCGACCGGGGTGCAGGGCATGACCATCGACACGGTGCGCGGGCATCGGCGCACGCTACGGTGGCCGTTCGCTTCGGGGAGCTTCGACATGACCAGACCGCTGACCCTCGCGCTCGGCGCGAGCCTGCTGGGTGCGACCTTGCTGGCCGGCTGCGCAACCACCGCGCAAACCGGCGGCGCGCAGGCAGGCAGCGCCGGCGACCCCTACCCCAGCACCTACGCCCCGATCGCCTCCCCGCCGGTGCTGATCTCCGGCGCCACGGTGCTCACCGGCACCGGCACGCGCCTGGACGGCACCGACGTGCTGCTGCAGGACGGCAAGGTCGCCGCCATCGGCACCGGCCTCACCGCGCCCGCCGGCGCGGTCCGCGTCGACGGCAGCGGCAAGTGGGTCACGCCGGGGCTGATCGACATCCACTCGCACCTGGGCGTTTATCCCAGCCCCGGCGCGCGCGCGCACAGCGACGGCAACGAGGCCACGGCGCCGGTCACCGCCAACGTCTGGGCCGAGCATTCGGTGTGGCCGCAGGACGAGGGCTTCCTGGCCGCGCTGGCCGGCGGGATCACCTCGCTGCAGGTCCTGCCCGGTTCGGCGAACCTGGTCGGCGGCCGCGGCGTCACGCTGAAGAACGTGCCGGCCACGACCTACCAGGGCATGAAGTTCCCCGGCGCGCCGTGGGGCCTGAAGATGGCCTGCGGCGAGAACCCCAAGCGCGTGTACGGCGAGAAGGGCGGCCCGTCGACGCGCATGGGCAACGTCGCCGGCTACCGCGCCGCGTTCATCGACGCGGCCGCGTACCGCGACAAGCGCGCGAAGGGCGGTGGCGACGACGACAAGGACAACAAGCGCGACCTCAAGCTGGAAACGCTGGCCGGCGTGCTCGACGGCGACATCCTCGTGCACATCCACTGCTACCGCGCCGACGAGATGGCGACGATGATCGACCTGTCGAAGGAGTTCGACTTCCAGATCGCCGCGTTCCACCACGGCGTGGAGGCATACAAGATCGCCGACCTGCTCGCCGCCGAAGGCATCTGCGGCGCGCTGTGGGCCGACTGGTGGGGCTTCAAGATGGAGGCCTTCGACGGCATCCAGGAGAACATCGCGCTGGTCGACCGGCCGGCCAACGGCTGCGCGATCGTGCACTCGGATTCGGAGGAAGGCATCCAGCGCCTCAACCAGGAGGCGGCCAAGGTGATGGC
>DATCYC010000409.1:0-2398 GCA_036570525.1 Luteimonas sp. | reverse complement strand
CGGCCGCCGCTGGTGGCTGGCGGAGCTGCGCGACGCGGCCGCGCTGCGCTCGGCAGAGCCCGACTGGGACGCGATCGCCAAGCTCGCGGAAAGCACCGGCAGCATGGGCCTGTGCGTGTTCGCGCGCAGCGACGACCCGGTCTACTACCTCGCGGTACGCGCCTTCGTCGGCGCGCCGGCGCGGTTCGAGGACGCCGCCTCGGGCGCGGCGAATGCCACGCTGGCCGCGTGGCTGGCTTCGCAGGACGCGCTGCCGAGCCCGGACGGCCATTACCGCATCAGCCAGGGCCGCGAGGTCGGCCACGACGCGATCATCGAACTGTTCGTCGACGATGCCGGCGAGGTGTGGTCCGGCGGGCGCGTGCAGACCGTGGTGCGCGGCCAGATCGACTGGTAACCGCGACGCGCAGGTCGGGGCTACGCCCTGGACTCGGGCGCGTCCTCCGGCCGCGGTGCGAAGAGCATGTCGGGGATGTAACCCCGACCCTCGCAAGTCGGGCCTGCGCGCCCGACGGCTCTTGATCTTCGGTTGCCATGAAGAAGCGGGACTACGAATCGCCGACGCGGCGTCCCGGCAGCAAGGCTCAACTGCCCCAGTCGGTGAACACGCCCACTGCCAGTTCCGCCCACAGCCAGAGGAAGCCCAGCACCACTGCGATGCAGGCGGCAACCCTCGCCCGGCGCGAGGACAGGCCCAGCGCCAGCTCCAGCCCCAGGCAAACCGCCAGCAGCAGCGCGCCGAAGACGACGAAGTCGCTTGCGCTCCAGTTCACGCCACTGTCGTCGAACCGCATCGCCACCAGCGGCAGCAGCCACAGCGCCAACGCACCGCTCCAGAGCGCGATCCGCCAGTGCTTCACGCCGCGCGCACCGCCATCACCGAGGTTCTCCGTCATTACCGTGTCTCCTCACTCGAAGGAGCGCACAGCCTGGCCACCACCAGTGAACGCACGATGGGGACCGCATGAAGCGGCGGTGAAGCCGGCCGGTGCTTACTTCGCCTCGTACACCGGCTTGCCGTCCAGCCACGTCGACTCGATCTGCAGACCGTCGAGCTGCGAGGACGGTACCGCCAACGGATCCTCGGCGAGGATCACGAAGTCCGCCCGCATCCCGGGCGCCAGCTTGCCGACCTGCTTTTCGTCGAAGCCCGCATACGCCGCGTCCGCGGTGAAGCCGCGCAGCGCCTCGGCGACGCTCAGGCGCTGGTCGGACAGCCAGCCGCCCGGCGGCTCGCCGTCGCGATCCTGCCGCGTCACCGCGGCATACAGGCCCAGGCGCGGATCGGGCGATTCGACCGGGAAATCCGAGCCCAGCGCCAGGTGCGCGCCGCTGTGCAGGAATCGCTGCCAGGCATAGGCGCCGAACAGCCGCTCCTTGCCCAGGCGCTCTTCCGCCCACGGCATGTCGGACGTGGCGTGGGTGGGCTGCATCGAGGCGATCACCCCCAGCGACCCGAAGCGCGGGATGTCCTCCGGGGACACGATCTGCGCATGCTCGACGCGCCAGCGGTGGTCGCTTTTCGCGTCGTCGCCGAGCACGCGTTCATACGTGTCGATCACGATGCGATTGCCGCGGTCGCCGATCGCGTGCGTCGCCACCTGCACGCCGCAACCCTTGGCCTTGCGCACGATGCCTTCATAGGTCGCCGGATCGGTGACCAGCAGGCCGCGGTTGCCGGGCTCGTCGCTGTAGTCGGCCAGCAGCGCAGCGCCGCGGCTGCCGAGCGCACCATCGATGTACAGTTTGACGCCGCGCATTTCCAGGCGTCCGCCGGCATGGCGATAGATGCCGTGCGCGCACAGGTCCGCCAGCGCCTGGCTGTCGCCGTCGGCGTAGGCGTCGATGCGCAGGGTCAGCTTGCCGGCATCGGCGAAGCGCTTGTACAGCGCCAGTTCCCCGGCCGACACGCCCATGTCGTGCACGCCGGTCAGGCCGTCGCGCGCGGCGGCGGAGAGCGCGCGCTCAAGCGCCTGCTCGCGGTACGCATCGTCCGGCGCGGGCATCACCTTGCGGACCAGGTCCATCGCGCCGTCGACGAACACGCCCGTGGCCTGGCCGCCGTCGCGCAGGATGCGGCCGCCGTCGGGCTGCCAGTCGCCGGCCAGCGTACGGCCCTGCATCGCCGCCTCCGCAGCCTTCATCGCGGCGCTGTTGGTCCAGCCGGCGTGTCCGTCCACGCGATCGAGCCAGATCGGGCGATCGGGGAAAGCCGCGTCCAGGTCGGCGGCCGTCGGGAAACTCTTGTCGGGCCAGTCGTTCTGGTCCCAGCCGTTGCCGAGCAGCCAGGCGCCTTCGGGCAGCGTCTTCTCGTACTCGCGCAGTCGCGCGACCACTTCGGCCTTGTCGCGCGCGCCGACCAGGTCGGCCTGCATCAGCGCGTAGCCCAGGCCCATCA
>DATCYC010000408.1:0-2248 GCA_036570525.1 Luteimonas sp. | reverse complement strand
CGAACCCGCCGTTGCCGCGCTGCTCGACGGCCAGCTCGCGGCCAACCAGGTGTGGGCGCTGCACGCCGAGCGTTCGGGGCAGGGTAATCCGGAAGGCCTGCGCCGCCTGCTGCTGGCGATCGTGCGCGACCTGCGGGTGGTGCCGATCCTGCTGGCGCGGCAGCTGGCCCAGCTGCGCGCGGCCGCGCAGCTGCCGGAAGACGAGCGCATCGCACTGGCGCAGCTGACCCGCGACATCCACGCGCCGCTGGCCAATCGCCTGGGCATCTGGCAGCTGAAGTGGGAGCTGGAGGACCTGGCGTTCCGTCATCTCGACCCGGACACCTACCGCCGCATCGCGCGCCTGCTCGACGACAAGCGCACCGGCCGCGAACGCTACATCGCCCAGGTCACCGCGACCCTGCGCGATGCGCTGGCGGCGCAGGGCGTCGATGCCGAGGTCGCCGGCCGGCCCAAGCACATCTACAGCATCTGGAAGAAGATGCGGAAGAAGGACGTGCCGATCGGCGAGCTCTACGACCTGCGCGCGGTGCGCGTGCTCGTCGACGACATCCCCGCCTGCTACGCCGCGCTGGGCGTGGCGCATGCGCTGTGGGCGCCGATCCCCAGCGAGTTCGACGACTACATCGCGCGGCCCAAGCACAATGACTACCGTTCGCTGCATACGGCGGTGGTCGGGCCGGAGGGCAAGACGCTGGAGGTGCAGATCCGCACGCGCGAGATGCACGAACAGGCCGAGCTGGGCGTGGCTGCGCACTGGCGCTACAAGGAGACCGGTGGATCGCAGCGCTCGGCTGCCGGCAACGCCGCGCTCGACCGCAAGATCGGATGGATGCGGCGGCTGCTGGAGGCAAGCTCGGAGGGCGCGGGCGAACTCGCCGGCGGCCTCGACACCGAACTGGTCGAGGACCGCATCTACGTGCTGACCCCGCGCGGGGAGGTCGTCGACCTGCCGCGCGGCGCCACGCCGCTGGACTTCGCCTATCACGTGCATACCGACGTCGGCCATCGCTGCCGCGGTGCCAAGGTCGACGGCCGGATCGTGCCGCTCGACCACCGGCTGCAAAGCGGCGACCGGGTCGAGATCCTCACCGGCAAGGTGTCCGAACCGCGTCGCGACTGGCTGGTGGCGGCCAACGGATTCCTCGCCAGCGCGCGTTCGCGCGAGAAGGTGCGCACGTGGTTCCACAAGCTCGATCGCGCGCGCAACATCCAGGACGGACGCGAACTGCTCGAGCGCGAACTCAAGCGACTGGGCCTGCAGCAGGCCGACCCGGCGCCGGCGCTGCAGAAGTTCAACGCGGCCACGCTCGAGGACCTGCAGGTGATGGTCGCGCTGGGCGACGTGGGGCCGCACCAGGTCGCGCGCGCGCTGCTTGAACACGAGCGTGCCGCGAACGCGCCGGCCGCCACCGAAGGCCAGGAGCTGGCCGTGCGCGCGCCGCGCAGGAAGGCGAAGGCGCCCACTTCGGCGTTCACCGTCGTCGGCGTGGGCAACCTGCTGGTGCAGGTCGCCCGCTGCTGCCAGCCGGTGCCCGGCGACGCGGTGCGCGGCTACCTGACCCGCAGCCGCGGCGTCAGCGTGCACCGCGCCGACTGCGCGGCCTTCCTGCGCCTGTCGGCCGCGAGCCCGCAGCGCGTGCTGCCGGTGGAATGGGGGCGTGCCGGTGGCGGGCACGAGGCCGCAGTGGTCGTCGATGCCGTCGACCGCAAATACCTGCTCAAGGACCTGACCAACCTGATCGCGCAGGAGGATGCGCACGTGCTGTCGATCCGCAGCGAAAGCGGGCGCCACGGGCAGCAGCGGCTGCACCTGCAGGTGCGGGTGCAGGATTTCGGCCAGCTTTCGCGCCTGCTCGGCAAGATCGACAGCCTGCCCGGCGTGGAGCGGACGCGGCGCGCGTAGGTCGGGGTCAGGCCCCAGATGCGAAGTCACGACGGCAAGGTCACTGCGACGTCAGGCGACATCTTCTATGCTGCGCCGGTGACTGGACCACGCGACATTCCGCCGCATTCGCGCGCCCCCGATGCCGACGACCGCGGCCGCCGCGAGCCGGGCATGGGGACGCTGAGCGGCCTCGATTTCGCGCCACGCACGCGGCCACGGCGTACCGGGAGCCGCCCATTGGGCTGGTGGCCGTGGCTGCTGGCATTCGTGCTGCTGGCAACGGTGCTGCTGGGGCTGTTCCGCAAGCCGCTGGCCGACCAGCTCTGGCCGCAGACGCGCGCCCAGGCGCTGCGCGCACAG
>DATCYC010000407.1:0-4059 GCA_036570525.1 Luteimonas sp. | reverse complement strand
GATCAGCCAGCACTGGGGCGACCGGCCGCTGGAGGACCTGCAGAAGGGCTGGGCCGCGGCGCAGCAGCAATACGACTTCCTCGACGGCTCCAACGCCTGCGCACTCGGCGCCAGCTACGGCGGCTACATGGTGTACTGGCTGGCAGGCAACTGGCATACGCCCGAATCCGGCGCGTGGAAATGCCTGGTCGACCACGACGGCGTGTTCGACACCCGGATCATGGGCTACGCGACCGAAGAGCTGTGGTTCACCGAGTGGGAGAACGGCGGTACGCCGTACGACAACCCGGAAGGCTACGAGAAGTTCAACCCCATCAACCACGTCAATGACTGGCGCGTTCCGATGCTGGTGATCCACGGCCAGCTCGACTACCGCATCCCGGTGTCGCAGGGCATCAGCGCGTTTACCGCGCTGCAGCGCAAGGGCATCGAGTCGAAGTTCCTGTATTTCCCCGACGAGAACCACTGGGTGCTCAAGCCGGCGAACAGCATCCTGTGGCACGACACCGTCAACGGCTGGCTGAAGCAGCACCTGGCGCCGCAGCAGTGATCGGGATGCCCGCACGCCGCGGTGGCGCGGCGTGTTTCCTCGCCTACCGGAACCGTGCCCATGCCTGAAGTCGCCAGCAGCGCGCTGATCACCGACGACGCAGCCATCCTTGGCTTGCTCGCCGCCACCCTGGGGGCGGTGTTCTGGACCGCTTCGCGGGAGTCCGGCTTCTGGAGCAGGTTCTACAACTACGTGCCGGCGATCCTGATGTGCTACCTGGTGCCGGCCATCTACAACAGCATCGGCCTGATCGATGGCGGCGCATCGAACCTGTACCCGATGGCACGCGACTACCTGCTGCCAGCTTCGCTGGTGCTGTTCTGCATCGCCATGGACATCGGGGCAATCCTGAGGCTCGGGCCAAAGGCCGTGATCATGTTCCTGACCGGCACCGTCGGCGTGATGCTCGGTGCGGTGGTGGCGTTCGCGGCGATGGGCGTGATCCATCCGTCCACGGTCGCCGGCGAGACCTGGCGCGGCATGACCACGATTGCCGGCAGCTGGATCGGCGGAGGCGCCAACCAGGCGGCGATGAAGGAGGTGTTCGCGGTCGACGCCAACCTGTTCGGCCAGTTCGTCGCCGTCGACGTGATCGTGGCCTATTTCTGGATGGCGATCCTGCTGTACCTGGCGCCACGCGCGAAGGCCTTCGACCGCTGGACCGGGGCCGACACGTCGGCGATCGAGGATCTCAAACAGCGCATCGCCGACTACCAGGCCGAGCACGCACGGATCCCGTCGATGAGCGACCTGATGATGATCTTCGCGGTCGGCATCGGCCTGACTGGCCTGGCGCACCTGCTCACCGGGCCGCTGGTCGCCTGGATCCAGTCGCTGCCGGCTTCGTGGCGGCTGCAGGATTACAGCCTGGACTCGCGCTTCTTCTGGCTGGTGGTGTTGACCACCACCTTCGGCGTGATCCTGAGTTTTACCCGGGCGCGCCGGCTCGAGGGCGTTGGCGCATCCAATGTCGGCTCGGTCTTCCTTTACATCCTGATCGCCACCATCGGCATGCAGATGGACCTGAAAACGCTGGTCGACCGGCCGATGCTGCTGTTGCTGGGCGTGATCTGGATCAGCGTGCATGCAGCGCTGATGCTCGGCATGGCCAAGCTGATCCGTGCGCCCCTGTTCTTCATGGCCGTCGGATCGCAGGCCAATATCGGCGGCGCGGCGTCTGCGCCGGTGGTGGCCAGCGCCTTCCATCCCTCGCTTGCGCCCGTTGGCGTGCTACTGGCGGTGATGGGCTACGCATTGGGCACGTATTGCGCGTACATCACGGGGTTGGTGCTGCAGGCGATGGCGGGCTGAGCCGGGGGGATTCGGCATCGACGGCGGTGCAGGGATGCATGTCGCTCATCGCGCCCGGAGTGACCAGCCTGCGCTTTCCAGCCGGCACTGAAAGCGGGCTTTCCTAGAAGGCGAGCGCGGCGCGCTGCTGGCGCTCTTGCGCCTGTTCCTGCTGCTGGACGTCGCTTGCGCGCAGCTGCATCGCGTTCTGCCGCGCCGGCGTCCGGGCCACCTGTTCAAGCTCAACCTGGCTGCGCCGGTGGGCGGGATCATGCGTGCTGCCTTGCACCGCAAACGCGCGCTGGCCGTCGGTGGATGCGATCACGTGGTCGATGCGTTCCAGGCCGTCGAGGCGGGCGCGGGTAGCCATGCCCGCGACGGTGTTGAGCAATCGCTCGTTGTCGGCCAGGCCCAGTTGCCGGCGTTGGGGAGACAGGCCACCGACTGCGTCGCGCAGCAGCCGGTTCGGCGTGCTGTCGGCGTCGCCAATGGCGCGCGGACCGGCGCCGGGATTGCGTTCGCGCTCCTGCAGCTGGGCCAGGTCCTGGGCCTCCATCACCGCCTCGATGTAGTGCAGCTCGACGCGGTGCATGAGCATCTTGCCCGGCACCAGGCGCTCGAAAAAGGAAAGCGGCTCCGGGTCCGGCAGCACGATTTCGTGCCCGGGCGCGTCCGGCATCGCCCATTTCAGCGGGATGCTGCCTTCCTGCAGGTGGGTGAGGATCTCGCTTTCGACGCGGTAGCTGCGGATCAGGCCTTGCTCGGCCTCGCGCTTCAGTGCGTCGGCGTCGTAGCCGTGGCGCTCCAGGGTCTTGTCGTGCACGCCAGCGGCGTTGAAAGTGACCGTGGGGATCTCGTTCGCCATGCTTGCCGCTGCCGCCAGCCCACCACCGAGCGACTGGCCGGTCAGGATGACGTTGTTGCCGAACGCACGCTTGGCCTCATCCGCGAGCGCGATGGCCTGATCGTACTGGATGTCCTGCAGGCCCAGACCCTGGCGAAAATTGTGTGGCCAGTCCTGCCACTCGTCGCTGCCGGCATAGGCAACCACCACTGCGCCGCTGGCGTCGCGGTAAAGCGAGGCGTCGAAGCCGGTCATGGCGTCATGCAGCAATGTCTGGTCGATGCCGGCGGCGCGGACCGCGGCGTCGTCCATGCGTGTCCATGTACCAGGCAGGTCCGGTTCGGGTGACGTTTCACCGCGGCGCGCTTCGGCAACGTCGTAGTTGTCCTGGATCAGCCTCGACAGCACGCGATCGACCTCGTGCGGCTGCTGTCCGAAGACCTCGCTGGCGAAGCCACCCGTCGTGTTGGGAAGCGGTGGATTGGACATCCCTGTCGAAACGTTCATGCGCGATTCCTTGCGTGAGCTTGTCCTTCATGGACATGGCGGCGCATGCCGGCGCCGCGCGTTGCCGTAATTCTCAAGGGTTACTGCGTGGGGATCCCGTGCTCGGCGAGCCAGTCACGGACTTGTTGCCGAGATTTCCGGCCTGCGGCGTTGAGGCGCGCGTCAGAACCCGAAAACAGTGAGACCTGGAACGTGTCGCCGCGGCTGTTGGCGGCATTGGGATTCGCGCCAAGCTCCAACAGCTGCAAGATGCGCTCGGCGTCATTGACCTGGGCGGCCACGTGCAGCAGTGAATTGCCCATCGAGTCGGTGCGATGGATGTCGGCACCAGCCTGGACGAGCAGATCGAACTGGGCATCGCGGCGGCTTTCCACCGTGCGGAAGATCGGTGTGCGGCTACCCCGGGCGCCGACAAGGTCGATCGGAGCGCCATGCGCGATCAACACCTGCAGGTACCGTGGGTCGTCCACCATCGCCGCCATGTGCGCCACGGTTTCCTGGTCCATGCCGGGCGCTGCGGGATCGGCGCCGGCTTCGAGCAGCGCCGACAGCGAGTCGGGTTGCTGGTTCCAGATCGCCCATTCGAGCAGGGTGACGTGGTCTTCGCCGCGCGCGGACAGGTCCGTCGCCGGGGCGAGGGCGGCGATGCGCGCGGTGTCGCCGCGGGCGATCGCTTCGGCCAGCGGCACGACCGCGGGGTCGTGGAAGGGAAGGGCGGAGTCCTTGTTCGCTGCCGACATGCTGGCTTGCTCCCTTGCACCGGCCGGATCGGCGGCGCATGAAACCATCAGGATGGATGTCGCGAGGGCCGCCAGGGCAGGGACGTGCTTGCGCATTGCGGGTTCCTTTCCGACTGACGTTGCGTTTG
>DATCYC010000406.1:0-2621 GCA_036570525.1 Luteimonas sp. | reverse complement strand
CAGCGGATAGGCGTAGCGCGTGAGTTCGAAGGCGCTGAACAGGTTGACCTCGAAGATCTCGCGCCACTCGTCCTCGGTGTACTCGGTGCTGGCTCGGGTGAGGTTGCCGCCGGCATTGTTGACCAGGATGTTGAGGCCTTCGTCCTGGTCTTCGACCCAGTCGAGCAGCTCGCGGCGCTGTTCGTCGTCGGCGACGTCGGCGATCAGGGCGCGGATGTCGCCGTCGGGGAATTCTTCGGCCAGTTCGTCGCGAGCGCGTTCGAGGCTGTCGCCGTTGCGCGCGGTAATCAGCACGCGGGCGCCGAAGCCGAGCAGCTCGCGCGCGATCGCCAGGCCGATGCCGGCGCTGCCGCCGGTTACAAGCGCCAGTTGTCCGTCCAGTCGCCAGCGGTGCGGGTCCATTGCGGCCTTCCGTTTCGGGTTGGGCGTAGCATAGCGCCGAGGCCAATCGAGGATGCCGCCATGCCGAGGTCGCTCGCTACGTCGACGATGATTCCTGGTGCGCTGTTGCTGGCGCTGGCTTGCGCCGCGTGCAACCGGCCACCGCCGCCTCCCCCGGACCAGCCCCCGGAGCCTCAGGCCAGCACGCAGCTGGGCGATGCGATCCAGGCGCCGATCGAGAGGGCGAAGGCGGTTGAAGGGGCGGTGCAGGATGCGGCGGAGAAGCAGAAGGCGGCGATTGATGCCGCGGCGGGCGGCTGACGCGGCGCCCGGATTCCGCGTAGGAGCGCACTGGGGCGCGACCGAATCTCCAGGCCGCGGCGGTCGCGCCCCAGTGCGCTCCTACGGGTTTTTGAATTCCCATCGGGCGGTGGGGGAACCCATCCCCTCCCAACCCTCCCCTTGAAGGGGAGGGCTTCAAGCGGAGGGCTTCGAGCGACGGGGTCAGAATCCGCAGAAGCAATAGGCGAGGGCCTTGACCGGCTGGCCGGGGCGGGCGATGGCGGCGTTGAGGAACTGCAGGTCGCGGCGCGCGTTCGGGACCATGTCCGCGAGCACCGCGGCGCTGGCCAGGTCGCGGGCGAACTCCGAGTGTCGTAGCCATGCGCCGCCGAGGCGGCTGCCGGCGAAGCCGGTGAAGAAGCGCTGGAACGGCGTCGCCATCTTCTCGATGTAGCGCACGCGATAGTCGCTCTCCTCGCCGAGTTCGGCGCGCGTGGCGGCATCGTCAATCGCGTCGCGCAGGCCGCCGAACGCGTCGACCAGCCCGCGCTCCTTCGCCTGTGCGCCGCTCCACACGCGGCCGCGGGCGACTTCGTCGATCTGCTCCACGGTGCGGTCGCGCGCCTTGGCGACGCGGCCGGTGAAGTCGCGGTAGCCCTTCTCGATCACCGACTGGATCACCTGCCCCACTTCGGGGGCCAGCGGCCGGGTGATGTCGAACGCGCCGGCGAAGCGCGTGGTGCCGACGCCGTCGGTGTGCACGCCGATCTTCTCCAGCGTGCGCGGGATGGTCGGGATCATGCCGAAGATGCCGATCGAGCCGGTGATCGTCGACGGGTCGGCGTAGATGCGGTCGGCGTTCATGCTGATCCAGTAGCCGCCGGACGCGGCCAGGTCGCCCATCGAAACGACCACGGGCTTGCCGGCTTCCTTCAGCGCGACCACCTCGCGGCGGATCTGTTCGGAGGCGAACACCTCGCCGCCGGGTGAGTCGACGCGCAGCACCACGGCCTTGACGCCTTCGTCGTCGCGCGCCTCGCGCAGCAGCGCGGCGGTCGATTCGCCGCCGATGCTGCCGGCCGGCTGCTCGCCGCCGGCGATCGCGCCTTCAGCAACGACTACTGCCACCTGCGGGCGCTCGTCCACCGTCAGCGGGGCATGCAGTTGCTGCAGGTAGGCATCGAGCGAGACCTGGCGGAAGCCACCATCGGCATCGGCATCCGCGGCGCCGCGTTCGGCCAGCAGGTCTTCGACCTGCTCCTGCGTCTTCAGCCCGTCGACCAGCTTGTGCTGCAGCGCGTATTTGGCCAGGTCGCCGCCGGCGGCCTCGATCCCGGCCGGCAGGTTGTCGATGTCGGCGACCAGCCGCGCGGGCGTGAGCTTGCGCACCTTGGCGACGTCGGCGAGATAGCGCTGCCAGACGTCGTTCATCCAGTACAGGTCGGCTTCCTTGGCCTCGGGCGAGGCGTCGTCGCGGGTGAACGGTTCCACCGCCGACTTGTACTGGCCGACCTTGAACACGTGCACGTCGACGCCGAGCTTGTCCTGCAGGCCTTCACGATAGTACTGGTGGTAGCGGCCAAGGCCTTCGAGCATCAGCCCGCCCATCGGGTCGAGGTAGACCTCGTCGGCCTGCGCGGCCAGCAGGTACTGCATCTGGGTGAAGTTCTCACCGAAGGACACCACCTGCTTGCCCGCTGCACGCAGTTCGGCAATGGCCGCGGCGACCTCGCGGATCGAGGCGTAGCCGGAGAAGCCCATGCCGTCCACGCGCAGCAGCACGCGTTCGATGCGGTCGTCGGTGCGCGCCTCGTCGAGCGCGCGCAGCAGGTCGCGCAGCTGCACTTCATGCACGCCGGTGCCGCTGAGCGCGCTGAGCGCGCGCATGCCCGGGTCGATGCTGTACTGCTCGACCAGCATGCCCTCGGGCGCGATCACCAGCGTCGTCTCGTCCAGCA
>DATCYC010000405.1:0-7571 GCA_036570525.1 Luteimonas sp. | reverse complement strand
ATCACGTTCGGGTGCAGCGGGGTCTTGAGCTGCGCCAGGTGCTCGACGAACGAGGCGATGCCGCCCTCGTACTCGAACACGTCGCGGCGCCCTTCCCCGCGCTCGTCGATCAGGATGATCTTGACGCCCGAATTGAGGAACGACAGCTCGCGCAGGCGCCGGGCCAGGACGTCGTAGTGGAATTCGACGTCGGTGAAGGTGTTCGTGGCCGGCCAGAAACGCACCAGTGTGCCGCGCTTGTCCGAGGCTTCCAGCCGCTCCAGCGGCGCCACCGGCTCGCCCATGGCGTATTCCTGGTGGTGGTGGAAGCCGTTGCGCCAGATGTCGAGCGTGAGCTTTTCGCTCAGCGCGTTGACCACCGAGACGCCAACGCCGTGCAGGCCGCCGGAAACCTTGTAGCTGTTGTCGTCGAACTTACCGCCGGCGTGCAGCTGGGTCATGATGACCTGCGCCGCCGAGACGCCCTCTTCCTTGTGGATGTCGACCGGGATGCCGCGGCCGTTGTCGGACACCGATACCGAGCCGTCCTCGTGGATGGTCACGGTGACGTTGTCGGCGTGGCCGGCCAGGGCCTCGTCGATCGAGTTGTCGACCACCTCGAACACCATGTGGTGCAGGCCGGTGCCGTCGTGGACGTCGCCGATGTACATGCCCGGACGCTTGCGCACGGCTTCCAGGCCGCGCAGCACGGTAATCCGGCTGGAATCGTAGACGGTGCTCTGGCCGCCCTGCTCGGCGTCCTGGTTGGATTCGGTCATTCGGCTCGGGACTCCCACGGCGACGGGAGAGCCGGCGCCGAGACACATTAGCTATGGATGCTTCAATTATAGCAATTTCCGGGCCGAACCGCCGTCTGGACGCTCTTCGGACGGGATTTCAGGCCGGATCCACCCGACCCTGTTCCACGTGGAACACGACGTGTTCGTGGCCGCGCAGGGCGGCTTCGGCTGGCAGCTCGGTCCCGGTGACGAACACCTGCGCCTGCCCCGCCGCCAGCCGCGCCAGCACGCGCTGCTGGTGCGCCCGGTCCAGCTCGGAGGCCAGGTCATCGAGCAGCACCACCGGCCACTCGCCGCGGCGCTCGACGTAGTGCTCGGCCTGGGCCAGCACGCAGGTCAGGGCGGTGAGCTTGGCCTGGCCGCGCGACAGGGTCTCGCCGTTGGGCAGCGCGCCGTGGCTCACGTGCCAGTCGGCCCGGTGCGGGCCGATCGAGGTAAAGCCGGACTGCAGGTCGCGGTCGCGGGCCAGGAGCAGGGCGTCGGCGAGCGACAGCTCGTCGCGGCGCCAGCCGGGATGGAACTCGATACCGGCCGGACCCAGCATCGGCGCCAGTTCGCCGGAAATGGCGCCCAGCGGTACCTGCAGCTGCGCCAGGTAGGCCTCGCGCAGGCGCGTCATCGGCTCGCCGACCTCGGCCAGCTCGTGGTCCCAGGCATCGAGCTGGCCGTCGCGCACGCGCTGCTTGAGCAGGCTGTTGCGCTGCTTCAGGGCGCGGGCGTAACGGCGCCACAGCGGCAGGAAGTCCGGTTCCACGTGGAACAACCCCCAGTCGACGTAGCGCCGCCGCGCCTCGCCGCCGCCGCTGACCAGGGCATGGCTGCCGGGCTCGAAGCTGACCGCCGCCAGTGCGGCGCACAGGTCGCCCAGACTGGCGACCGGCTGCCCGTCCAGACGTCCTTCCCAGGCCTGTCCGGCGTGGCGCAGGCCCGCCTTGCGACGCCTGCCGCCACCGGTTTCCTCATTCCACTCGGCGTAGACTTCCAGCGCCGGCGCGTCGCTGGCCACCAGGCCGTCGCGCACGCGGCCGCGAAAGCTGCGCCCGTAGGCGAGCAGGTGGATGGCCTCCAGGACGCTGGTCTTGCCGGCGCCGTTGTCGCCGACAAGCAGGTTCAGGCCCGGGCCGGGGAGGAGGGCGACCTCGGCAAGGCGGCGCAAACGCCGGATCTCAAGCCGGGACAGGCGCATGCGGGTTCAGCCGGCGCACAACAAAACGCCCGGAGCGGGCCGGGCGTTGTTGTTCCACGTGAAACCTGCCCGGATCACAGCCGCAGCGGCATCACGACGTGGCGGCAGCGCTCGTTGGAGGCCTCGCGCACCAGCGCCGAGGAATTGGCGTCGCGCAGGGCGATCACCACGTTCTCGTCGCGCAGGGCGCTGAGCGCGTCGAGCAGGTAGTTGACGTTGAAGCCCACCGCCAGGTCGTCGACCTTGGTGTCGGCCTCGACTTCTTCCTGCGCCTCTTCCTGCTCGGGGTTGTGCGCGTTGATTTTCAGCTGCCCGGGCGAAACCTCCAGGCGCACGCCGCGATACTTCTCGTTGGACAGGATCGCCGCGCGCTGCAGCGCCGCGCGCAGGACCTCGCGGTCGATGCGGACCTCGCGGTCGGCGCCGATCGGGATCACCGCCTCGTAGTCGGGGAAGCGGCCGTCGATCAGCTTGCTGGTGAAGGTGACATCGTCGCGCTTGACCCGGATGTGGTTGCGGCCCATCTCCAGCTCCAGGGTGCGGTCGCCGCCCTCGAGCAGGCGCTGCAGCTCGGTCACGCCCTTGCGCGGGACGATGATCTGGCGCTTGGTCTGGCCCTCGGCCTCCAGCGCGGTCTCGCACAGCGCCAGGCGGTGGCCATCGGTGGCCACGCAGCGCAGGCGGCGGTCGCCGAGGTCGAACAGCAGGCCGTTGAGGTAATAGCGCACGTCCTGCTGGGCCATGGCGAACGCGGTGCGTTCGATCAGCTCCTTGAGCGCGGACTCGGGGACGCTGACGCGCTCGGTGGCCTCGACCTCGTCCACCGACGGGAAATCATTGGCCGACAGGCTGGCCAGGGTGAAGCGGCTGCGGCCGGCTTGCACGGTGACCTTGTCGCCGGTCTGCGAGACGGCGACCTTGCTGCCGTCGGGCAGGGCGCGGACGATGTCGAACAGCTTGCGCGCCGGGATCGTGGTCTCGCCGTCCTGGGCGTCGTCGACGGCGCTGCGCGCGATCATTTCGACTTCGAGGTCGGTGCCCGTCAACGACAGTTGCCCGTCCTTGACCTGCACCAGCAGGTTGGCCAGCACGGGCAGGGTCTGGCGTCGTTCGACGACGTTGACCACCTGGCCCAGCGGCTTGAGGAATACTTCGCGCTGCAGACTGAAACGCATGCCGGTTCGTTCCCCTATGCCCTTGCTTCAAGAATTGGATAAATACAAAAGCTGGTGGTGATGGTGTTTCGAAAAGCTGGTTGTAACACTATTAACTTGTTGAATTTATTGAACTTTATGGCATTCACATCGCGTTGATAACTACTCGCCCGCTCCGGGACAGCCTGTGGACAACTTTCGGGTCCCGGAATCATCCCCGGGTTGTCCACAGCCTGTCCACGTCCTGCCCACTGCGTCGCCGATCGTTCCTCGCGGTGGTTGCGGTCATTCGCTGAGCTTGCGGATCAGCTTTTCCCAGTCCTCGTGCAGCTTGCCGTCTGTGCCGAGCAGGCCGCGGATCTGGCGGCATGCATGCAGCACCGTGGTGTGGTCGCGCCCCGCGAAGGCGTCGCCGATCTCGGGCAGGCTGTGTTCGGTCAGCTCCTTCGCAAGGGCCATCGCCACCTGGCGGGGGCGGGCCAGCGAACGGGTCCGGCGCTTGGACAGCAAATCCTTGATCTGCAACCCGTAGTAGTCTGCCACGGTCTTCTGGATATTGGCGATGCTGATCGCCTGCTGCTGCGCCCGCAGCAGGTCGCGCAAGGTCTCCTGGGCGAACTCCTGGGTGATGGCGCGGCCGGTGAAGTTGGCGCGTGCGGTCAGGGTGTTGAGCGCGCCTTCCAGGTCGCGCACGTTGGAACGCATTTTCTTGGCGATCAGGAACGCCACATCCTCGGGGATGTTGGCCCCGCGCTCGCGCGCCTTGGACAGCACGATCTGGGCGCGGGTCTCGAAATCGGGCGGGTCGATCGGCACCGACAACCCGGATGCCAGGCGCGACTTCAGCCGCGGCTCCAGGCCTTCGACTTCGCGCGGGAAACGGTCGCAGGTCATGATGATCTGCTGCTTGCCGTCGAACAGCGCGTTGAAGGTGTGGAAGAACTCCTCCTGGGTGCGGTCCTTGCCGGCGAAGAACTGGATGTCGTCGATCAGCAGCGCATCGACCTGCTGGAACTGGCGCTTGAAGCCGTCCATCGCCTTGTCCTGCAGCGCCTTCATCATCGCGCTGAAGAACTGCTCGCTGCGCACGTACAGCACCCGCATGCCGGGGTTGTGGCGGCGCATCTCGTTGCCGGCGGCGAACATCAGGTGGGTCTTGCCCAGGCCGGTGCCGCCGTAGAGCAGCAGCGGGTTGTGGGCGCGGTCGCCCGGGTTCTGCGCGGCGTGCGAGGCGGCGGCGCGGCCGAGCTGGTTGCTGCGGCCCTCGACGAAGTTGTCGAAGGTGTAGTGGCTGTCGAGGTTGCCGGCGAAGGCCACCGCGTCAGCCGTGGTGCGCGCGGGCAAGGCGGGCGCGGTCCGTTCGGCGACCGCGCGTGGCAACGAGCCGATCTCCAGGGTCACTTCCGGAGTACCGGCGAAGTGACCCAGCAGTTCGCGGATACGCCCCAGGTAACGGCTGCGGACCTCGTCGCGGATGAAGGTGTTGGGGGCATAGAGCACCGTGGCGTCGTCGCGCCAGGTGGCCTGCAGCGGTTTGAGCCAGGCATGGACGTCCTCGGCCGGAAACTCGGCTTCAAGGCGTTCGAGGCAGCGGGGCCAGGCATCCATACGTTCGGTTCTGCACAATGACGGCGCCGCGTCGCGCATCCGGATCCGGGCGCGCAACGGTCGCGGAAACAAGGGGACAGGCAGACTACCACCACCCCCCGACGGGTGCATCGCCGCGGTTTGCCGATCCGCGCCCGGCGGCCACAGGGCGGGCGGACGGGATTCGATGCAGGCGCCGGCTTGACCGGCCAAATCGGCACACAGTAAACTCTCCGGTTCTTTCCGACGCGTATCGTCCCGAGTCCCGCCATGGCCACCAAGCGCACCTACCAGCCCAGCAACCTCAAGCGCAAGCGCGACCACGGCTTCCGTGCCCGCATGAAGACCGCCGACGGCCGCAAGATCATCGCCCGCCGCCGCGCCAAGGGCCGCAAGCGCCTGACGGCCTGAGGCCGTTTCGCCCCGGCCGGCCGATGCCGATGGTCGGGATCGAACCGTTTCTCCCATGAATGCCCGTTTCCCGCGCCAGGTGCGGGTACGCGCGCGTGCCGAATTCGACCGCGCCTTCCAGCAGGGCCGGCGCACGGCCTCCCCGCTGTTCTCGCTGCATTTCGTCGCCGGCCCGCCGCCGGCGCGGCTGGGCCTGGCCGTCTCGCGCAAGGTCGATCCGCACGCGGTCGGCCGCAACCGCATCAAGCGCGTGCTGCGCGACGCCTTCCGCCTGCTGCGGCCGCAACTGGTCGACGGCGACTACGTCGTGGTGGCGCGCAAGGCCGCAGCCGACAGCGAAAACAAGATCCTGCGCGAGGGCTTCATGAGCCTGTTGCAACGCGCCGGTACGTTGCCGCAGGCCGGCATGGACGGCACAATCCCCCCCGCGGCGCCCGCTGCCCCTTCCTCCCATCCCGCGTCGGATGATCGATCCGACGGCTCGAGCCTGCCTGCCTGATGAACCAGACCCGTACGTTCCTGATCTTCGCCTGGATGATGGTGGCGGTACTGCTGTGGATGGAGTGGGGCAAGGACAGCAACCCCGCGCCCGCGCCGGTCGAGAGCGCGCAGCAGCAGGTGCCGCCTTCCGCCGGCGCGCTGCCGGGGATGGCGCCGGGTAGCGACGCGGGGATTCCCGCCGCGAAGGACGCCGGGATCCCCAGCGCCAAGCCGGTCGGTTCGACCGGCGCGCCGGCCGCCGACGTCGCCGTGGCGCCGATCGCCAGCGACCATCGGGTCACGATCACCAGCGACGTGCTGACGCTGTCGCTCGACGGCGGCAACGTGTTCGACGCGCAGCTGCTGCAGTACCCGCAGACCAGGGAACCCGACAGCCCGCCGGTCAAGCTGCTCGACGACGACCCGGCGCACTACTACATCGCCAGGAGCGGCTGGATCGGGCAGGGCGGGACCCGCGTGCCGGAGCTGGTGCCCGAGGATCCGCAGCAGCGCGAGATCGACCTGACCACCGGCCAGCCGACGGTGCAGGTGAGCTTCGTCTCGCCGCCCGGCGCCGCCGTGCGCATCCGCCGCATCTACACGCTGTCGCGCGGCAGCTATGCGATCGCCGTGCACGACGAGGTGCTCAACGATTCCGGCCAGCCGTGGCAGGGCTACATCTACCGCCAGCTGGCGCGGATCCCGCCCGACGCCAAGCGCGGCGTGACCGGCATGACCAACCCCGAGTCCTACAGCTTCGCCGGCGCCAAGTGGTTCAGCGCCGCCGACGGCTATGAAGGGCGCAAGTACGACGACTTCATCGACGACGGCCCGCTCGACAAGACCGTCACCGGCGGTTGGGTCGCGCTGCTGCAGCACCACTTCTTCACCGCCTGGATCCCGCAGAAGGACCAGGCCGCGCGCTTCGGCCTGACCACCTCCGGCCAGGTCCACGGCATCCACGCGATGGGCCCGTCGTTCACGCTCGCGCCGGGCGAGAAGGCGGTCACCAACGCGCGCCTGTGGGTTGGCCCGAAGCTGGTCTCGCAGCTGGCCGCGCAGGACGTGCCGGGCCTGGAGCGCGCGGTCGACTACAGCCGCTTCCAGCTGTTCGCGGTGCTCGGCCAGGGCCTGTTCTGGGTGCTGGCCAAGCTGCACGCGCTGTTCGGCAACTGGGGCTGGGCGATCATCGCCATGGTCTGCCTGCTCAAGCTGGCGCTGTTCCCGCTGTCGGCGGCGCAGTACAAGTCGACCGCCAAGATGCGCCGCTTCCAGCCGCGCATCGCGCAGCTCAAGGAGCGCTACGGCGACGACAAGCAGAAGTTCCAGATGGCGATGATGGAGCTTTACAAGAAGGAGAAGATCAACCCCGTCGGCGGCTGCCTGCCGGTGCTGCCGCAGATGATCATCTTCATGGCGCTGTACTGGGTGCTGATGGAGTCGGTGGAGCTGCGCCAGGCGCCGTGGACGCTGTGGATCCACGACCTCACCGCGCGCGATCCGTACTTCATCCTGCCGGTGCTCAACATCGCGATCATGTGGTCGACGCAGAAGCTCACGCCGATGTCGGGCATGGACCCGATGCAGCAGAAGATGATGCAGACCATGCCGCTGATCTTCGGCGTGGTCCTGGCCTTCCTGCCCGCGGGCCTGGTGCTGTACCAGGTGGCCAACGGCGGCCTGGGCCTGCTGCAGCAGTGGCTGATCACCAAGAAGTACGCCGAGCCGCCGCCCAAGCCGGTGGTGGACAAGAGCTGACGCGCACAGGCCCGCCGCAAGGCGGGCCTTGTGCATCCGGCGCCCGCGTTGCGGCCGCGTCTGCGAACATGCCAGTCATGACGGATGACACCGACACCATCGTCGCCATCGCCACCGCGCCCGGTGCCGGCGGGGTCGGCATCGTGCGCCTGTCGGGGCCGCGTTCGGCGGCGATTGCGCGCGAGATCTGCGGCGGCAGGCCGCTACGCCCGCGGA
>DATCYC010000404.1:0-12440 GCA_036570525.1 Luteimonas sp. | reverse complement strand
TTCTGCTTGGCATCGTCGGCGATGGCGCGGAACTTCGCGTCGTCGATGCCCGGCACCTTCGCCTTCGTCTGCAGGCGGATCGCGCTGATGGTGGGGCCGCCGTCCATCGACAGGTCCACGTCCGCGCGCGTGTCCACCGCGTCGGGGGCGTGGCCAGCCTGGGCCAGCGCGTTCGACAGCGCCATGGTGAAGCAGGCCGCATGCGCGGCGGCGATCAGTTCCTCGGGGTTGGTGCCCCGGCTCGCATTGGGATTGCCGTCGCCGAAGCGGGTGTTGAAGCCGTAGGCCGTCTCGGCCATCAGCCCGCTTTGCGGCGTGCTGATCGTGCCGCCTCCGGTCTTGAGGTCGCCGGACCAGTGGGCGGTAGCGTGGCGGGTCGTGGCCATGGGATGTCTCCGGTACGTGGGATCGGGAAAGGCAGGTTAGCCACGGCCGCGTTACGTGTCCGTGCGCTTTGCTGCGCTGCAACGGGACGCTGCGCTCGCCGCCGCGCTATCGTCCCCGTCCCGCCATGACCGCCCGCCGAGCACGCCGCTCGGTCGACGCGCTTCCCCAGCGGACAGCCATGACGTCGCATGCGGATCCGCCGCAGCCGCCCGCAACCGCAGCGGTTCGACGAACGGATCCGTCCCGGGAGCCCGGCTACGACGCCCGGCTCTCCCAGCACGACGGGAGGAACTGGCTCATGCCGTACTCGACTCCGGACATCCGCAACGTGGCCCTCGCAGGCCACCCCGGCGCCGGCAAGACCACGCTGTTCGAAGCCCTGCTGCATGCCGGCGGCGCCATCCAGGCGGCAGGCACCGTGGAGCGCGGCAACACGGTTTCCGATTTCGATCCGATGGAAAGGCAGCGCGGCCACTCCATCGACGCCGCCATCGCCGGCCTCGACCACGCGCCGGCTTCCGGACGCAGCGTCCACGTCAACCTGATCGACACCCCCGGCTATCCCGATTTCCGCGGCCCCACCCTGTCCGCGCTGGCGGCGGTGGAGACGGTGGCGATCGTGGTCGACGCCGACAAGGGCGTCGAGTACGGCACCCGCCGGATGATGACCCGGGTGCAGCAGCGCGGCCTGTGCCGCGTCGTCGTGGTCAACAAGATCGACCACGACGCGGCGGACTGCGCGCGCGTGCTGGACGAACTGCGCGACGAGTTCGGCCCCACGGTCCTGCCGCTCAACCTGCCGGCCGACGGCGGCAAGGCGGTGGTCGACTGCTTCGGCCGGGCATCGGGCGAGAGCGACCTCGGGCCGGTCGCCGATTGGCACCAGAAGGTCATCGACCAGGTGGTCGAGGTCAACGAAACGGTGATGGACCACTACCTCGACCTCGGCGAGAAGGGCCTGTCCGGCGACGAGCTGCACGACGCGTTCGAGCAGTGCCTGCGCGAAGGCCACCTGGTCCCGGTGTGCTTCGTGTCCGCGCGCAGCGGCGTCGGGGTGGCCGAGCTGCTCGACATCGCCGAGCGCCTGTTCCCGCATCCGGGCGAGGCCAACCCGCCGCCGTTCGCGAAGGGCGTTGGCGCGGACGCCACGCCGGTCCAGGCCAGCCCCGATCCCGACGCGCACGTGATCGCCGACGTGTTCCGCATCGTCAACGATCCGTTCGTCGGCAAGCTCGGCGTGTTCCGCGTCTACCAGGGCACGGTGAAGAAGGACTCGCAGCTGTTCGTCGACGACGGCAAGAAGCCGTTCAAGGTCGCGCACCTGTTCAGCATCCAGGGCAAGGACCACGTCGAAGTCACGCAGGCGATCCCTGGCGACATCGCCGCGGTGGCGAAGGTGGACGACCTGCACTTCGACGCCGTGCTCCACGACTCGCACGCGCAGGACCACATCCACCTGGCGCCGCTGGATTTCCCCCGGCCGATGTTCGGCCTGGCCATCGATGCCGGCAGCAAGGGCCAGGAACAGAAGCTCGCCACCGCGCTGCACAAGCTGGCCGAGGAGGATCCCTGTTTCCAGGTCGAGCACCTGCCCGACACCAACGAGACCGTGATCAGCGGCCTGTCCGACCTGCACCTGCGCGTGAACCTCGACCGGCTGAAGGAGCGCTATGGCGTCGATGTCACCACGCGCCCGCCGCGCATCGCCTACCGCGAAACCGTGGCCGCGAAGGCCGAGGGCCACCACCGGCACAAGAAGCAGACCGGCGGCGCCGGCCAGTTCGGCGAGGTGTTCCTGCGCATCGAGCCGCTGCCGCGCGGTGGCGGCTTCGAGTTCGTCGACCAGGTCAAGGGCGGCACCATCCCCGGCCAGTTCCTGCCGGCGGTGGAGAAAGGCGTGCGCCAGGTGCTCGACGGTGGCGCGATCGCCGGCTACCCGATGCAGGACGTGCGGGTGATCGTCTACGAGGGCAAGCACCATCCGGTCGACAGCAAGGAGGTGGCCTTCGTCGCCGCGGGCAAGCGGGCGTTCCTGGACGCGATCGCCAAGGCCCGCCCGCAGGTACTGGAGCCGATCGTCGACCTGGACGTGAATGCGCCCGAACAGCACATGGGCGACATCAGCGGCGGCCTGGCGAGCAAGCGCGCGCGCATCAGCGGTACCGACTCGGTGCGCGGCGGCGAGATCGTGGTCAAGGCGCAGGTGCCGCTGTCCGAGCTGGAAGGCTACGCGGCCGAACTCAAGTCGGTCACCGCCGGGCGCGGTCGCTATTCGCTGGATTTCAGCCACTACGAACCGGTGCCCGCGCAGGTGCAGCAGAAGCTGGTGGAGGCGTACAGGCCACGGCACGACGAGGACTGATCGCCCCATTCGTTCCACGGATCCCGGTACCGGGAATTTTTCCGGGAGGGGATGCCTCGCATCCCGGGACGACGACCACGGCGCGGGCGGCCGACGGATGGTCCGCGCCCGGCCACCCGCGCTTGTCGCCCCACCGGCCTGCGATGTCGCGGCGGACACGCTCGCGCAGTGAAGCCGACGCGCGGACGAAACAGGGGCATTTCCATCGAAAAGTACTTGGCGCAAGCGGTTTCTTGGCCTACATTGCGCTTGCCGACGGGTTCGGCCCATCAATCAACCAACGAATACGGAATCACACACACATGGCGAAGAAAGCGAAAAAGGCAGTCAAGAAGGCTGCACCGAAGAAGGCCGCTGCCAAGCCGGCCGCGCCGAAGCCGATCAAGGAAGCCCTCAGCAAGTCGGGCCTGGTCGCCCATATCGCCAACGCCACCGGCGTTGCCGCCAAGGACGTGCGCGCCGTGATGGCCTCGCTCGAAGGCGCCGTGCAAGGCTCGGTCAGCAAGAAGGGCGTCGGCTCGTTCACGCTGCCCGGCCTGCTGAAGATCACCGCCGTCAGCGTGCCGGCCAAGCCGCGCCGCAAGGGCATCAACCCCTTCACCAAGGAAGAGCAGTGGTTCGCCGCCAAGCCCGCCTCGGTCAAGGTCAAGGTGCGTCCGCTGAAGAAGCTCAAGGACGCCGCCTCCTGATCCACGCAGGCGCGTGACGGCGGAGCGGCACGCCGCTCCGCCGACAAACGGGCCGGATGCGTTTCCTTCGGGAAATGCCCCGGCCCTTTTCATTCCGGTGGCCAGTGGGTGGAACGCTGCAGATGACCAAGGCACGCAACGCGGGCGAGGCCAGGCGCCTGGCCGACATCCCCAACATCGGCCCGGCGATGGTCGAGGACTTCCGCAACCTCGGCATCGAGCAGCCGGGGCAACTGGCCGGCAAGGATCCCTACGCCCTGTACGAGCGCCTGTGCGCGGTTACCGGCGTGCGCCACGACCCCTGCGTCATCGATACCTTCATCAGCGCGGTGCGCTTCATGGAAGGCGCGCCTCCATATCCGTGGTGGCATTACACGCCGGAGCGCAAGCGCCACCTGGCGGCTGCCCGGCGCTGATCGGACGGCCTGCATCCCGCCATCGCCTCCATCGACGCAGTGAACGGTACGGAGTAGCATCGCCGCGAACATCGGCGCACGTCGCGCGATGCACAAGTTGCGAGGGAGCACGCCATGGACAAGCGCTTCTGGGTCTGCGGACTGGTCATGTCGACCGCCGCGCTGCTGCTCGGATTCATCGTGCACGGGCTGCTGCTCGCGCCCGACTACGCCGCGCTCGGTGCGATGTTCCGCAGCGACGACGACAGCCGCCACTACGCGCACTGGATGGTGCTGGCGCACGTGCTGATCGGCTTCGCGATGACCTGGATCTACGCGCAGGGGTTCTCGGACGAGCGCTCTTCGTCGCTGCAGGGGCTGCGCTTCGGCCTGGCGATGGCGCTGTTCTCGACGCTCCCGGGTTACCTGATCTACTACGCCGTGCAGCCGCTGCCGGCGGCACTGGTCGCCAAGCAACTGGTGCTGGGCACGATCGCCACCGTGCTGCTCGGCCTGCTCGTCGCCTGGCTGCAGCCGCGGCGCAAGGTGCTTGCCGAACTGCCCTGAGCCGCGGTCTCGTTCGCGGCCGGCCAGCCGCCATTGCTTGCGCGACCTGCCCTGATGCCGCATTCACCTCGTTCGCGCAAGGTGCGCGCCATCGCTTCCCGCCACGGAATCCCCACGCACAACGCCGCACGCAGATCGAGCGCGGCATCGTGGTCGTCCACCTGCATCGCCGAGGCACGCATGTCCATCACACCGAAGCTCCTCGTCGTGGCCTGCGCACTGTCCTGCGCGGTCGCGCTGTCCGCATGCGGCGACAGGGCCGCCACGGGTGCGCAGCAACCCGGGACCCAGGCGCAGGACGAAGCCCTGCCGAAGCCCGACCAGCCGGGTGGCTCGATCACCGGCATGTCCTCGCGGCCGGGACCGGGCGAGGTGCCGCTGACGGGCGAACCGCCACCGCCGCTGGTGGCGGAACCGGCCGACCAGGTGGACCTGCTCAACCCCGAAACCGGCCTGCTGCCCGGCTCCGCGACGGGCCTGCCCGGAGAACCCACCCCGCAGGACGCGGTTGCGGTGATCGGCGACTATTACGCCGCGATCGACGCCGGCAGCTATGCGCGCGCCTACGCGCTGTGGTCGGACGGCGGCCGTGCCAGCAAGCAGACGCCGCAGCAGTTCGCCGACGGCTTCGCCGATACCGCGCAGGTGGTCGCCACCCTGGGTGAACCGGGCCGCGTGGATCCCGGCGCCGGCCAGCGCTACATCCAGATCCCGGTCGGCATCACCGCCACCACCAGCGACGGCAGCGTCCGCCGCTATGCCGGCACCTACACCCTGCACCGCACCGTCGTCGACGGCGCCACCGCCGAACAGCGCGCATGGCGCATCGCGTCGGCGGACCTGCGGGAAGTGAAGCCGTAAGGCTGGGGACTGGGGACGAGGAGCCGGGAATTGATGACGCGCCCCCAGCCCCCAACCCCTAGATCTCGAACCTGTAGCTCAACTTCACCAGCAGTTGCTCGTCGTCGCGCAGGTCGAAGCTGTCTCGCAGTCCGTCGAAGGGGTCTTCCGAAAAGCTGTCCTCGCGGTAACCGCCGCGGCCGTAGACCACGTACAGGTAGGACAGCGGCGCCAGTTCGTAGCGGTAGCGGATCTGGAAGCCGAGGTTGCGCACGCTGAAGTCCTCGATCGCTTCGTCGCTGGCCACTGCGTTGCCCGAGGCGTCCACGCGCCAGGCCTGCCGCGCGCGCGCGTCGATCGCCAGCGTCTGCAGCTTCACCCGCAGCTCCTGGCGGCTGCCGATGTTCCAGTCGAGACCTGCGTTGAAATGCCACTCACGGCCCTCGAAGCTGCCGATCAGGTTGTCGTGCTGCCAGACCAGCCAGTCGGGCGAGCGGTCGGCATAGAAGCCGGCGTTGAGGCTGAGCGCGTCGCTGACGAAATAGGTGGGCTCGAACTCGATCGCATAGCCGATCTTGTCGTTGCCCGCGAGCCCGCCGCTGACCGCATCCACCTCGAAGTCGTAGGCCCAGTTGCCCTTGCGCGGCCTGTCGTACTCGAACGCGGCGTTGAAGTTCGCCGGCAGTTTCACCACGCCGTGGCCACGGGTGAGCAGGTCGTCCACGCCGGAACTGTTGACGTTGACCTGCGCGTACTCGCTGCTGCCGTTGCGCAGCTGGCTGCGGCGGCTGATCCGCAGCTGGTCGCGCAGCAGCTGGCCGTGGTCGTTGGTGATCCGGCTGATGCGCCAGCGCCAGTCCTTCGACGCATAGCGCGATTCCTCGGGCAGGCCAGTGAAGCGCCGCGAGACCTCCCAATGGCCGTAGTTGAGATCGTTCTGCGACAGGTAGCCGAGGTCGTTGATCTGCAGCTCGTCGCCGAAGTGCATCGCGATCCACTGCTGGCGCCAGCCGCCGTCCATCTCGTAGTCGGCCCAGATCGTGGCGCCCAGGTCGTCCGAGTCCTGCCCCGGCTGCCGGACCTGGCTGCCGAACACGCGGGTGCGGATGTTCCAGCGCTCGGTCGGCCGCCAGTTGTGGTCGACTCCGATCACGGTGGCCTCGCGATCCAGGTACGGCCGGTCCACGCGCGTCAGCATCAAGCCCAGGTCCTGGGTGTTGAAGTCGCGCACCAGCCGCAGCGCGCCGAACGTGCGCCCGGCCTCGCCCGACTCGTCGGCGACGAACACGCCGTACTTGGTTTCGCCGAAACTGCCGTTGAGCTTGACCGCGGCGGTGATGTCACCCGAACCCTCGCCGTCATCGGCCGGGCCGCCCACGCGCCGCGTGTACAGCAACTGGCTGTAGTCGGACGGCGTGGTGTATTCGAACAGCCCCTGGTTCTCGGTGAAGAACGGCCGCTTGTCGCCGATGAAGGTCTCGGTGGCGCCGAAGTTGACAACCAGGTCGTCGCTCTCGACCTGGCCGAAATCCGGATTGAGCGTGGCGGTGAGCTGGAACTGGCCGCTGGGCTTCCAGAAGATGTCGGCGCCACCCTCGAAGTCGCTGCCGCCGCCGACGTTGTCGTACAGGCCCGAGGCGTAGGGCGTGATCGCCAGCAGCGACTGGCTGTGCACGGGCACCTGCAACGGCTCGAACTCCGACAGGAACCGCGACTGCACGTAGCTCACCGCGGGCCAGGCCGCGCGCTCGCCGGTGGAACCGATGACGCGGTCGACGTAGACGCCGAGCGTGCGATGGCCATCGTTCCCTTCGCGCATCGGCGCGATGTACCAGGGGATCAGCATCTCCGCCGACCAGCCGTCGGCGTCGTTGCTGGTCGCGTGTCGCCAGTTGCCGTCCCAGTCCTTGTTGAACTGGCTCTCGTTGGTGACCACGGCGTCGTATACGCCGTCGGTCGAACTGACGGTGAAGTTGTAGCCGGTGCGGCCGTCGCCATCGAAGTCGACCATCAGGTTGACCCGGTCGACCTGCTCCTCGAAGTCGCGCTGCACGCGCTGGCTGGTGCGCGGCACGGACGCCGGCTGCAGGTTGCGGAAGGCGACCGCCAGCCCCTCGGGCGTGGCCAGGATCCAGGCTTCTGTCGGCAGCGACGCCGGCGCGCCCGACAGCGGCTGCACCTTGCGGAAGTCGGTGACGTGGTGCGCGCCCTGCCACTCGCCCGGTTCGATGCGACCGTCGATGTCGACCGCGAACACGTGCAGGGGCACCATCGACAGCAGAGCAAGGGCCAAGCGGGCAAGGCGCATCCGGAATTCCGTCTCGTGCGGGGCCTGTCCCCGGGGGTGCGTGCACGTTACCGGTGCCTCGCGGCCGCACCGACTGGCACAAGTCATGCAAACCTTTCACGGGTTTGCGGCATCCACAGCGCAGGAAGCCCGCCGAAGCGGGCTCCCGGGTGAATGAATGCGACGGGCTTCGCAGGCCCGGAATGCCTCAGCGCTTGGGCTGCAGCATCGTCCCGGTGCAGTTCTTCATCCCGCACTTGCAGCCCCAGAGCTTCTTCACCTTCGCGGTGTGCGGTTCGTCGAGGGTGATGCCGTAGTTGTAGGTCAGCTCCTCGCCCGGCTTGATCGCGCGGATCGCCTCGATGAACACCTTGTCCTTGTGGGCCTTGCCCTTGGGGTTCTCCTCGATCACCGCCTCGCAGTTGGGCTTGCAGCTGTGGTTGATCCAGCGCGCGATGTTGCCCCCGGCATTGGCATCGATGACATAGTCGTCGTTGAGGGTGAACAGGAAGGTATGGCCGTTCTCGTCCTCGTCGCCGTACTCCTCGTCCACCTCGTCGTGGGTGCGCAACATGCCCTTGTAACGGACGATGCGCTCGCCCTTTTCGATGGCTTCGGTGGCGAACACGCCGTTGCCGTGGATGGGCGACAGGCGGGCGGCGATCTTCTTTTTTGGCATTGCGTGGTTCCGGGCGACGGCAGGAAGTGGGGGATTATGGCCCATCCCGCCCGCGCGACGCGGCCCGGCACTCCAGTGCGACTCAGGAAATGGCGCGCCAGAGCCCGGTCCAGTACAGCGCCATGCCCAGGCCGAACGCGACCCAGAACAACGACTTCAGGCCGCGCCACATGCGCCATGCGACGAAGATGGCGCCGATTGCCAGCAGCCAGCGCAGCAGCTGCGGCCGGCCTGCATTGCCCGGCAGCGCCGCGACGCGTTCGACCAGCTGGCCGGCGACGCCCTGCAGGGTGGTTTCGAAGGGGCTGCGGGACCGGGTGGTGTGCATGGTGGGGCTCCTGTGTGTTCCAGGTGGGGAACGCCATCCATCTTCCGCGCCACCCCCGCCCCGCGCCATGCGCGCCCGTCAGCCATCGCGGGTGACAGCCGTCACCCGTCCGCACCCGTGGTGCAGGCTTGAACCCGCGGCCGGGCAAAGAGTACAATTTTGGTCCTGATTGACTGACAGCCAGAAGCGGCCCGACCGCTTCGAGCCACGCCATGCTCCGAGTCACCAAACTCACCGATTACGCGACCGTCGTGCTCACCGTCCTGGCGAGCGAGCCCGACGTCGTCGCCAGCGCCGCCGGCCTCGCCGAACGCGCCGGCCTGGAGGCCCCCACCGTCGCCAAGCTGCTCAAGCCGCTGGCCCAGGCCGGGCTGGTCGAAGCCTTCCGCGGCGCCAACGGCGGCTACCGGCTGGCGCGGCCGGCGGACGGCATCTCGCTGTTCGAGATCGTCGAAGCGATGGAGGGCCCGCTGGGCATGACCGAATGCAGCGTCCACGTCGGCAGCTGCGGCATCGAGGATTCGTGCAACGTGCGCGCCAACTGGCGCCGGATCAACGACGTCGTCGCCGACGCGCTGCGTGGCGTGTCGCTGGCACAGATGCTGTCACCGCAATTCATTCCCACTTCCGGCAAGCCGTCGAGTGGCCGCGCGATCCCTGCGCGCCTGACCGCCAGCTGAGGCAAGACCCCCATGTCCGTAGAAAACGCAGAAATCATCGAACAGCTCGGCCGCCGCTACTCGGCCGGCTTCGTCACCGACATCGAGTCGGACAGCTTCGCGCCCGGCCTCTCGGAGGACGTGGTGCGCGCGCTGTCGGCGAAGAAGGAAGAACCCGAGTGGATGGCCGAGTGGCGCGTGGCCGCCTACCGCCACTGGCTGACCATGCCGGTACCGCACTGGGCGAAGCTGAAAATCGCGCCGATCGACTTCCAGGCCATCAGCTATTACTCCGCGCCCAAGGGCCCGAAGTACAAGTCGCTCGACGAAGTGCCGCAGGAGCTGCTCGACACCTACGACAAGCTCGGTGTTCCGTTGCATGAACGCGCCAAGCTCGCCGGCGTGGCCGTGGACGCGGTGTTCGACTCGGTCTCGGTCGGCACCACTTTCCGCAAGGAGCTGGCCGAGAAGGGCGTCATCTTCTGCTCGATGTCCGAGGCCATCAAGGACCACCCGGAGCTGGTGAAGCAGTACCTGGGCAGCGTGGTGCCGACCGGCGACAACTATTTCGCCGCGCTCAACTCCGCGGTGTTCTCCGACGGCTCGTTCGTGTTCATCCCCGCGGGCGTGCGCTGCCCGATGGAGCTGTCAACCTATTTCCGCATCAACGCCGGCCACACCGGCCAGTTCGAGCGGACCCTGATCATCTGCGAGGACCGCGGCCACGTCTCCTACCTGGAGGGCTGCACCGCGCCGATGCGCGACGAGAACCAGCTGCACGCTGCGGTCGTCGAGCTGGTGGCACTGGAAGACGCCGAGATCAAGTACTCGACCGTGCAGAACTGGTATCCCGGCGACGAGAACGGCGTCGGCGGCATCTACAACTTCGTCACCAAGCGCGCCGAATGCCGCGGCGACCGCAGCAAGGTCACCTGGACCCAGGTCGAGACCGGTTCGGCGATCACCTGGAAATACCCGAGCTGCGTGCTGCTGGGCGACGACTCGACCGGCGAGTTCCACTCGGTCGCGCTCACCCACCACCGCCAGCAGGCCGACACCGGCACCAAGATGATCCACGTCGGCAAGCGCACCAAGAGCAAGATCATCAGCAAGGGCATCAGCGCCGGCCGCGGCCAGAACACCTACCGCGGCCTGGTCAAGGTGGCGGCTTCCGCCGACGGCGCGCGCAACTACACCCAGTGCGACTCGCTGCTCATCGGCAAGAAATGCGGCGCGCACACCTTCCCCTACATCGAGGTGAAGAACCCCGGCGCCACCGTCGAGCACGAGGCGACCACGTCCAAGATCTCCGACGACCAGATGTTCTATTGCCGCAGCCGCGGCATCGGCGAGGAAGACGCGGTCAGCCTGATCGTCGACGGCTTCTGCAAGCAGGTCTTCCGCGAGCTGCCGATGGAGTTCGCGGTGGAGGCGAAGAAGTTGCTGGAAGTGTCGCTGGAAGGTTCGGTCGGCTGAGCCGACCGAATCTTCCCGGGATTCGGGATTGGAAATTCGGGATTCGAAAACAACCCGAACGCCAGCCCCGAACCCGCCCTTACGAATCCCCAATCCCGAATCCCAAATCCCATGCTCAAGATCGACAACCTCCACGCCACCGTCGCCGGCCGCGAAATCCTCAAGGGCCTCACGCTCGACGTGAAGCCCGGCGAAGTGCACGCCATCATGGGTCCCAACGGCGCCGGCAAGTCGACGCTGGGCAACATCCTCGCCGGTCGCGATGGCTACGAAATCACCGAGGGCAGCGTGCGCTACGAGAGTGGCGACCTGCTGGAGCTGGAGCCGGAGGAGCGCGCCGCCGCAGGCGTGTTCCTGGCGTTCCAGTACCCGGTCGAGATCCCGGGCGTCAACAACACCTACTTCCTGCGAAGCGCGCTCAACGCGCAGCGCAAGACGCGCGGCGAGCCGGAGCTCGACTCGATGCAGTTCCTGAAGATCGTGCGCGAGAAGCTGGCCGTGCTGCAGCTGGACGACAAGCTGCTGCACCGCGGCGTCAACGAAGGCTTCTCCGGCGGCGAGAAGAAGCGCAACGAGATCTTCCAGCTCGCGGTGCTGGAGCCCAAGCTGGCAATCCTCGACGAGACCGACTCGGGCCTGGACATCGACGCGCTCAAGACCGTCGCCGAGGGCGTCAACGCGCTGCGCTCGTCCGAGCGCGCGTTCATCGTCATCACCCATTACCAGCGCCTGCTCGACTACATCAAGCCCGACGTGGTGCACGTGCTGGCCGACGGCCGCATCGTCGAGAGCGGCGGGCCGGAACTGGCGCTGCAGCTGGAGGAACACGGCTACGCGTGGATCAAGGACCGCGTCACGCCGGAGGCGGTGGCCTGATGGCAGCCCTGCTCGATTCGCTGGCCGCGGGTTTCGACGGCAACAGCGGCCGCAAGGCTGCGCTTGATGCAGTCGTGCGCGACGGCCTGCCCGGCCCGCGCAGCGAGGCGTGGAAGTACACGCCGCTGCGGGCGCTGGAGAGGCGCGCCTTCGCGCCCGCCGAAGCCGATGTCGTCGCGTTCGACCCGGCGTTGATCGCAGGCATTCCTGCGCCGCGGCTGGTATTCGTCAACGGCGTCCACGACGCCGCGCACTCCGACGCCGACGCACTGCCCGACGGCGTCTCGCTGGTCCTTGGCGAGGCCGACCGGACGCCGCGCAAGGCCGCGGATGCGCGCCCGGGCGACGACGTGTTCGCCAACCTCAACGCCGCGCTCGCGCGCACGGGCGTGACGCTGCAGGTCGAGGCCGGCGCGGCGATCGAAACGCCGCTGCATCTGGTCTTCATCGGCGCTCCTTCCGACACGGACCGCGCCTGGCACCTGCGCCACACCGTCGACATGGGCGAAGGCGCCTCGCTGGTCCTCGCCGAACACCACCTCGCCACCGGCGCGCATCGCCACCTGGACACCGCCACGCTGTCGTTGCGCCTGGCCGCGGGCGCGCGCCTGCGCCACGCCCGCATCCACGACGCCGCCGACGGCGCGACCAGCTTCCTGCGCACCGATGCCGTACTCGCCGAGGACGCCGAGTACCGCCGCCTGGACCTCGAACTCGGTGCCGCGCTCTCGCGCCACGAACTCAACGTGCGCCTGGAAGGCGATCGCGCCCGCGTGGTGGCCAACGGCGTGCTGCTCGCGGCCGGCAAGCGCCACCTCGACACCCGCCTGGGCATCGAGCACGTTGCCCGCGACACCGCCTGCGAACTGACCTGGCGCGGGATCGGCGCCGGCCG
>DATCYC010000403.1:0-2503 GCA_036570525.1 Luteimonas sp. | reverse complement strand
TTGCGCAGGCCGAAGGCGATGGTGACCAGGTCGAAGCTCGCGTCGGGGAACGGCAGCGCCTGCGCGTTGCACTGCACGTACTCGAAACCGCGCACGTTGCCGCGATCGGTCATCCGGTCGCGGCCCACGCGCAGCATCTCGCCGTTGATGTCGCCGAGCACCAGTTCGCCGGACTCACCGACGCGGTCCTTCAGCAGTGCGGCGATGTCGCCGGTACCGCCGGCCAGGTCCAGCACCCGGTCGCCCTTGCCCACCTGCGCCGTGGCGACGAAATAGCGTTTCCAGACCCGATGGATGCCCATCGACATCAGGTCGTTCATCAGGTCGTAGTTGCCGGCCACCGACGAGAACACCTCGCCGACCAGCTTCTGCTTTTCGGCCACCGGCACGTCGCGGAAGCCGAAGTGGGTGGTGCCGGGCTTGTCGGCGGGCTTGTCGGGTGATTCGCTCATGCGGCCGATTATCGCATCCGCGGGCGCGGCGCCGCCCGGCCGCGGGTCAACGCACCGCGGGCTTCCCGTCGATCCGGCCAGTGCCGGATTCCTGCGCACCGGACGCACGCGACGCGGACCGCGCCGGCTGCGGCGCCAGCTGGTCCGCCGCCTTGCGCAGCGCCGGCAGTCGCCCGCCCGTGATCCGCAACTGCGGCCCGATCGTGACCGTGAAACCAGTCTCCGTCATCGCATCGACCCGGATCCAGCGCGAGCGATCGGGCGACTGCCAGGCCTCGCCGGGCTTGAACATCGAGCCCTCGTTGTTGGATACGTCCGCCGGCGGCACGTCCGCATCGACGCTGTAGGCGGTGCCGTAGTCCTCGACCTTGTGGATGATCATCGCGTCGCCGGCCAGCGCCGATTCATAGGTCCCGGTGCGCCGGCGCGCCTCGAGCGTGTAGAACACCGTCGCGTAGGGATCGGGCCGCGGCTGCATCGCCAGCACGATCATCTGCGGGTTTGCCGCGCCGGCCAGGTGGGCGAAGTCCAGCTGGACCGTGGTGCGGGCGAGGTCGCCGGCCGGAATGACGCGCTTGCGCGCCGCATCCACCCAGCCCAGGCGGTCGCGCTGGGCCATGTTGATGTGCTTGGGAAGCGCACCGAAGTTGACGTTGTACATGGCGTTGCTCCAGGCATCGCTCATCACGTCCCAGGGATTGTCGTAGGTGTCGTCGTCGCCGTCGGAGTTGTCCGAGTGCGGCAGGCCGTAGCCGTGGCCCATCTCGTGCGCCAGCGGCGCCAGGTTGGTGAACGCCCACGGCGGGTTCCAGGTCGTGCGCGGGCAACGCCGCGTGCCGTCGAGCACCGCGCAGGCGCCGCCGCCCCAGGCGTAGCCGTCGAGATCGCCGTTGAACATCATGTTGACGCCCTGCACGCCGGTGAAGTCGACGGTCGGGTCGGCCGCCGCCGCGCAGTCGGTGAACAGCTTGTCCAGGTCGGCCTCTTCCTCGCCGTCGACCATCTTCACGTAGGCGTCGCGCGGCGAAGGCAGCGCGAACCAGCCGTACGCCTGGCTGCCGGCCAGGTCGATCCTGCCGTACGAAACCTCGATCCAGTAATGCCCGAGCTGGCCGGGCAGGTAGCCGTACTGCGAGGTGAAGAATTCGCGGGTCTTCTGTTCGGTGGCGATGTCGCTGAACCTGCAGGCCAGCGTCACCCAGCGCGTGCTGCCCTCCACCCCCGCCCCGGCCACCACGCGACCGGCGGCATCGACCGCAGGCGCGCGCTGCCACAGGCGGTCGGCGGGAACGATCACTTCCACCTCCGGCTGCCGCAGCACGCCCCGTCCCTGCTCGGCGAACGCCACCGCGACGCGGCGGTTGGACAGCGCGTAAAGATCACCCGCGGCGCGCCGGGCCTGCGCGGGATCGAGCGCGATGCGCGCGCCGTCGTCGGTGACCAGGGTGGCCAGCAGCCGCGTCGGCGGTTGGTATTCGGCCGGCGCGGGCGCCGGGTCGCCCCACTGCAGCTCCAGCCGGCCCTGCACGACCTGCGCGGCGGCCGCGCCGCAGCCCAGCAACAACAGTCCGCCCGCGACCAGCGCAGGCACGCGCGGGCGACGACTGCCCGGGTTCGAAGTCATCATCTTGATCCCTCCCCCTGCTGCACCCGGCCGCTTCGGCGGCGACCGCGCACCTGCAACTATCCATGCGGGGCGGGATTTGGCAAGCCGTGGCCCGGCGCCCGCCCCGTGGCACCATCGTGTCTTCCGCCAGCACCGCATCCACCACCATGATCGCCACCCCCGACTACCGCGCCCTGCTCGACACCGCCATCATCGAGGCCCGCACCGGCCTGTCCGAAGGCGGCATCCCGATCGGCGCTGCGCTCTATCACCAGGACGGCCGCCTGCTCGGCTGCGGCCACAATCGCCGCGTGCAGGAAGGCGACCCGTCCGTGCACGGCGAAACCGACGCCTTCCGCAAGGCCGGCCGCCAGCGCCGCTATCGCGACACCATCATGGTCACCACGCTCGCCCCGTGCTGGTACTGCAGCGGCCTGGTGCGGCA
>DATCYC010000402.1:0-2705 GCA_036570525.1 Luteimonas sp. | reverse complement strand
GGCTGGTCGCGACGGGCGTCGGCGTCGCAGGCGTTTCGGCGGCCGGCTCCGGCGCGTCGGCGTCGGCCGCGGCAGCCGCCGCCTGTTCGGCCTGCTGCTTGCGCGCGGCCTCGGCGCGGGCGCTGGCGGCGAGTTCGGCGTCGGACATCGCCACTTCCTGGCCGGGCAGCACGGTATAGAAGTCGTACTGCCGCTCCTGGTCGTCGGCTTCCTTGCCGCCGGCCTTCGGCGCGTCGGCGATCGGTGCCGGCAGGTCGGCGTCGTCGGCGTCGCTGCTCGAGGGCGCGGGCTGCGCGTCCGGGTTCGGGCGCGGCAGGATGAAGCCGTCGTTGCCGTCGGACTTGAGGAACCGTGGCGCGACCAGCACCGCCAGCAGCGCGATCACGATGCCCAGGATCAGCCAGGCCCAGCCCGGCAGGCCGCCGGTGTTGCCCGAGTTGCGCCTTGCTTGCGACTTGCCGCGTCTTGCTGCCACTTACATTTTCTCCGGTGCGTGCACGCCAACCAGGTCGAGGCCGTTGGCCAGCACCTGGCGCACTGCCAGGGCCAGCGCCAGGCGCGCGTCGCGCGTGCCGGCGTCGTCGACCAGGAACTGGTGATCGTTGTAGTACGTCTGGAACGCCTGCGCCAGTTCGAGCAGGTACGTCGTCACCTGGTGCGGCTCGAGTTGCTCGCCGGCGGCTTCCACCACGTCCGGCCAGCGCGCAAGGTCGGTGAGCAGGTCGCGGCTGGCGGCGTCGCCCATGTCCAGCGGCTGCGCCAGGCCGTTGTCGAGGTCGAACGCCAGCCCGCGCTCGTCCACCTGCCGCAGCAGGCCGCAGATGCGCGCATGCGAGAGCTGCACGTAGTAGACCGGGTTGTCGAGCGACTGGCTGCGCGCCAGGTCGATGTCGAACACCAGCTGCGAATCGGGCCGGCGCGCGACCAGGAACCAGCGCGTCGCGTCGCGTCCGGCCTCGTCGACCAGGTCGCGCAGGGTCAGGTAGCTGCCGGCGCGCTTGGACAGCTTCACCTCCTCGCCGCCGCGCATCACCGTGACCATCTGGTGCAGCACGTATTCGGGATAACCGGCGGGAATGCCGTCGTCGAGCGCCTGCAGGCCGGCCTTCACCCGCGCCAGCGAGCCGTGGTGGTCGGCGCCCAGCTCGGTGATCGCGCGCTCGTAGCCGCGCTGCCATTTGCTCAGGTGGTAGGCCACGTCCGGCACGAAGTACGTGTAGCTGCCGTCGGACTTGCGCATCACGCGGTCCTTGTCGTCGCCGAAGTCGGTGGTGCGCAGCCACAGCGCGCCGCCGTCCTCGTAGGTGTGGCCATGGGCGACCAGTTCGCGCACGGTTTCCTCCACCATGCCGTCGGCGTACAGCGACGACTCGAGGAAATACACGTCGAAGGACACGCCGAACGCGGCCAGGTCGCCGTTCTGCTCGTTGCGCAGCCAGGCCACGGCGAAGTGGCGGATCGCGTCGAGGTCGTCCGCGTCGCCGTTGCCGGAAACCGAGCGGCCCTCGACCTCGACGCTGGCGCCGTCGAGGAACGCGCGCGCCACGTCGGCGATGTAGTCGCCGCGGTAGCCGTCCTCCGGCCAGCCGTCGTCGTCGGGCGTCAGCCCCTTGGCGCGCGCCTGCACGGACCTGGCCAGGTTCTCGATCTGCACGCCGGCGTCGTTGTAATAGAACTCGCGGCGCACCTGCCAGCCGTTGGCGTCGAGCACGCGCGCGATGCAGTCGCCGATCACCGCCGCGCGGCCGTGGCCGACGTGCAGCGGGCCGGTGGGGTTGGCCGACACGTATTCGACGCCAGCCATGCGGCCGCTGCCGCTGTCGTTGCGGCCGTAGGCCGGGCCCTGCGCGTGCACTTCGCGCAGCTGGCGCTGCCAGGCGCCGGTGGCGAGGCGAAAATTCAGGAAGCCGGGGCCGGCGATCTCGACCGCGGCGATGTCGTCGTTGGGCGGCAGCGCGTCGACCAGCGCCTGCGCCAGCGCGCGCGGGTTCGATTTCGCCGGCCGGGCCAGCAGCATCGCGGCGTTGGTCGAGAAGTCGCCGTGGCCGCGGTCCTTCGGCCGCTCGACGACGAAGTCGGGCGTGGCGAGGTCGGCGGGCAGGGTTCCGGCGGCGCGGAGGGCATCGATGCCCTGTGCGATCAGGGCGCGGAGCTGGGATTTCACGGTGACGTGGTGTCGCGGTTCAACGGCCCCGCATTGTACGTGAGCGCGATGAAGGGCCGCGTTGGAGGGAGAAGGTGGCACATCCTTGTGCCGCACGTCCGTGTGCTTTCGTCCGTGAACCAGAAGGTTGCCGCGCGCGGCTTCGGGTCCAGCCACCCGGATCCAGCTGCTCAGACCCAGCCGCGCGCGGCCAGCGAGACCGGCGCACCGTCGCCGATCACGAAGTGGTCCAGCAGGCGCACGTCCACCAGCGCCAGCGACTGCTTGAGCCGGGCGGTGACGGCGCGGTCGGCGGCGCTGGGTTCGGCGCTGCCACTGGGATGGTTGTGGCCGACGATGAGCGCCGCGGCGTTGTGCGCCAGCGCCCGGCGCACGACCTCGCGCGGATGCACCTCGGCGCCGTCGACCGTGCCGCGGAACAGCTCCTCGAACGCCAGCGCCCGGTGGCGGGTGTCGAGGAACAGCGCGGCGAAGATCTCGCTGGGGTGGCCGCGCAGGCGCTGGGCGAAGTAGCGGCCGGCCGCGGACGGGTCGGTCAGCG
>DATCYC010000401.1:0-1769 GCA_036570525.1 Luteimonas sp. | reverse complement strand
ACGGCGACGGCGGCGCGGCGGATGGCTTCGTCCTCGGTCATCTGCTGCGGCCACAGCCGTGCCCAGCCATCGAAGAAGGCCTGCTTCGATTCCTCCGGCAGCTCCGGCTGCGAGGCGACGAGCGCGTCCCACGCGAGTTCGATGCCGGCAAGGTCGGCGGCGTTCTCTTCCTGGGTCTGGTTGCCGTTGACCTTGACCTCGCGCAGGCCCGGGTAGGGATAGGCCGAGTACTGCGCCACCAGTGGTGCGATGCGCAGGCTCCAGGCGGTGTCGTCGGCGGGCGTCCACCAGGTCTTGAGTTCGCCCGCGGCGTCGATGTACTTGCCCTTGGCGTCGACGGCGCGGCCGAGTTCGTGGCCGACCAGCGCGCCGAAGCTGCCGTAGTGGCTGGCGGCGTTCTTCGTCATGTCAAGCACCGGCGGCTGCAGCACCGCGGCGCTGACGATCAGGCGGTTGTGGGCCATGTCGTAGGCCAGCGCCGGCTGCTGCGCCAGCACGTCCCAGCGGCGGGAGGCGTTGGCGTTGCCGATGCGCTTCATCTCCTCGCGGTGGCGCCAGGTGGAGGCGATCAGCATGTTGCCGCCGAAGCTGCCGCGCCCCATCGGCTGCACGCTGTAGTCCAGGTCGCGCTTCGGCCGCCCGACCTCGATCTTCAGCTTCTCCAGCTTTTCCCGGGCCTCGGCCTTGGCCGGTTCGCTCATCCACGTACTGCGGTCGACCGCGCCCGCGAGGGCTTTGCGGACCTCGCCGGCAATCGACTCGGCGCGCGAGACGGTGGTGGCCGGCAGGTAGCGCGAGACGTATTCGCGCGCCAGCATCGGCCCGGCGGCGAGGTTGATCGCGTCGAGCACCAGCTGGTCGCGCGGGGGCTGCGTGGTCTCGCCGCGCAGCACGCGGCCGCGGAACTCGAAGTCGGCATCGCGGAAACTCTTCGACAGGTAGGGCGCCATCGCGTTGCCGACGTGGAAGCGCAGGTAGGCCTTCCACTGGTCGGGATCGATCTTGTCGACCATGGCGTCGAGTTCGGTGAACAGCGCCGGGTTGGCCAGCGACACCGCGTCGTCCGTCACGGCCTGCGCGGCGAGGAAGTCATCGAGCTGCAGGTGCCGGTACGACTTGCCGAGCGTGGCCGACTCGACCAGCGCGTAGTTGTTGCGCGGGTCGCGCATCAGCGACATCGGCCTGGAGGCATTGGCGATGCGCGTCTCGATGTCGATCACCTTCTGCGCCTGCGCCGCGGCCTTGTCGGCCGGGGTGCCGGTGAGCACCAGGATCTTCTCCACGTAGTCCTTGTAGCGGCCGAGCAGGGCCTGGGTGTCGGGATCGGCGCGGGTGTAATAGGTGGGATCGGTCAGGCCGAGTCCGCCCTGGGTGAAGTAGCCGATGTGGCGGTCGAGGTTGGCCAGGTCCACGTCGGGCGTGAACTGGAACAGCACCGGGATGCCGACCTGGTGCAGCGCGGCGATCGCCGGCGGGATGTCCTTGTCGCGGCGGATGCTGTCGATGCGCGAGAGCAGCGGGGCGATCGGCTGCGCGCCATCGGCCTCGACCGCGGCCACGTCCAGGCCGCTGGCCCAGAAGTCGCCGAGCAGTTTCTGCACATGGTTCTCCGGCGCCTGCATCGCCGAGTCGAGCAGGTCGCGCTGCTGCTGCTGTGCAAGGTCGCGCAGCTGGCCCAGGGCCGAGACCGCGCCGGTGCCCTGGACGATGACGTTGGCCGCCAGCCAGTCCTTGTTGGTGAAGGTGTAGAAGTCGGTGCAGGCGGTGAC
>DATCYC010000400.1:0-2052 GCA_036570525.1 Luteimonas sp. | reverse complement strand
CCGCACCATGTTGCCATCCGTTGTCACCGGCGGGAACAAGCCCGGCGTCATTCCGGAGGCAGCCGCGGAAAGTTCCGGTTGGCCGGGAAACACCCGCGTCACGCCCAGGCGGAGCGCACCCGGCGAGCCGAGTCCGGGCGCAGCGCGCGCGTGGAGCCATTCAAGCACTTCGCGCTGTTCGGGCGAGTTCTCGGCAATGCTGCGTTCCGTTGCGATCCGCGTCCAGTCGCCCGGTGAACCCCAGGCGCAGGTGGAAGCCAGCATGCAGAACACGATGCCGATCCCGCTGCTGCGCCATGTCGTGGCCATGACGAACCTCGCTTTCCCAGTGGGCTTCCATTCTGTGTCCATGGAATCAGCCCGGCAAGCCGCGGCCTCTGCGGGTCGTCCTCCGGGGCCGGCCGCTGGATCGAGCGGCGTTGTAGCGCAACAATGTGCGCAGGGAGCAGCCGCCCCGGAGGTTGAGTTTGCAATCGCACTTCGCACTGCTCGCGTCATACAACCGCTGGATGAACGAGCGCCTGTACGCCGCCGCGGCCACGCTGCCGGCCGATGAGCTGGCGCGCGACCGCGGCGCGTTCTTCGGTTCGATCCTGGGCACGCTCAACCACCTGGTGGTCGCCGACACGATCTGGCTGCAGCGCTTTGCGAAGCTTCCCGCGCAGCATGCGGCGCTTGACGCGGTCCGCGCGCTGCCGGCGCCCGAACGCCTTGACGATATGCCGTTCCCCGAGTTCGACGCGCTCGCCGCGCACCGCCGCTGGCTGGACGCGATCATCGAGCGCTGGATCGCGACCCTGGACGACGACGACTTGCGGCACGTGCTGCGTTACACCAACACGCGCGGCAACAGTTTCGCGCGCGAACTCGTCCCGGTGCTGCTGCACTTCTTCAACCACCAGGCCCACCACCGCGGCCAGACAACAACGCTGCTGTCGCAGGCAGGCGTGGACGTCGGCGTCACCGACCTGTTGGCGCTGGTCCCGGACGCCGGCGCAGGCGACGCCGCGGCTTCGCGCTAGTACCGAGGAGCCGCCCATGCAATTGCACGCCAAACGGGTCTACCTGGCCGCCGAACCGGAGGACGGCACCCGCATCCTGGTCGACCGGCTGTGGCCGCGCGGCTTGTCGAAGGAGAAGCTCGGCGACGTGGCGTGGGTGAAGGACGTCGCGCCGAGCGACGGGCTGCGCAAGTGGTTCGGCCACGATCCGGCGAAGTGGGACGGCTTCCGCAAGCGCTACTTCGCCGAGCTCGACGCCAACCCGGACGGCGTCGCCGCGCTGCGCAAGGCGATGGCGCCGAAGGGCCGCAACACGCTGCTGTTCGGCACGCGCGAAGAGGAGCACAACAACGCCGTGGCGCTGTGCGAATACCTGCGGGCGCATCGCAAGCGCTAGCCGGAATCCCTGGTGCCGAACCGGAAGGCCCTTGCAGGAGCGGCTTCAGCCGCGAGCTCTTGATCCCCACCTGCGATCCCCGAGAAGCTCGCGACTGGAGCCGCTCCCACGGGAAATCGATTCACGCCGCCGGCTGCGCTCAGCGCTTGACCAGCTCCACCCGACGATTCTGCGCGCGCCCGGCTTCGGTGCCGTTGTCGGCCACCGGCTGGCTGTCGCCGTAGCCCTGCGCCTGCAGGCGCGCGGCGTCGATGCCACGCGCTACCAATTCAGCCACCACCGATTCCGCCCGGCCTTCGGACAACACCTGGTTGTGCTGTCCGTCGCCGGTGTTGTCGGTGTGGCCGTCGATCGACAGCCGTAGCGACGGATCGTCCTGCAGCAGCTGCACGACCTGGTCGACCTGCGGCTTCGACGACGCCTCGATCACGGTGCTGTCGGTGGCGAAGTTGACCTGCAGCGCGACCTTGCCCGTGGCGTCGAGACTCTGCTTCATCGCACTGGCGTTGATCAGCTTCGCCGTCGGCTCGAACGGCGCTGTCTCCATGATGATCCAGTTGCCCATCGCGCTGTTGGTCACGAAGTGGACCCAGATGTTGCGGTCCGCGCGACGGATGACGTAGACGGTCGCCGCTTCGTTGTAGATGTCGCCGA
>DATCYC010000399.1:0-1886 GCA_036570525.1 Luteimonas sp. | reverse complement strand
TAGTCCTGCGCGTACCGTGCGAGGCCAAGGTTGTATCCCTTCGATTCCTCCGGCCGCAGGTCGGGCTTGCCGAAGAACGGGTAATACAGGTCGTTGAAGGTCGGCGCCTTGAAGCCGGTGGCGTAGTTCGCGGTGAGGCGGAAGTTGCCGGCGAAGGCCAGGCCCCAGCCGATGCCGCCGGTGGTGTGGCTGCCGAACTGCTCGTTGTCGTCGTTGCGCACGCTGGCTTGCAGCCGGTGCGCGCCGAAGCTGCCCTGGTACTCGGCGAATACGCCGGTGTTGTCGCGCTGGGTGACATCAAACTCGGTGTCGCTTTCCACCGCGTCGCGCTGCCAGTCGGCGCCGGCGCTGAGCAGCGCGTACGCCGCGCCCGCGACGCCGATCCACTGCGGTGCGTACCACGGCGCCCACGAGGCCAGCACGATCGAGAGCATCGCGACAGCGACGTAGAACACGTAGATCGCAAGTTCGCCGGCCGTGCGCGCGCGCTCGCCGGCGTCCAGCCCGACCGCATCGCGCCGGCGCCAGGCGTGCGCGTACAGCCCCAGCATGCACAGCGACATCATCGCGAACGCCAGCCCGTACACCAGGAACATGAAGCCGACGTCGGCCGCGCTCTTGATCCGCATCGGCGACGGCAGCCAGCCGCCGGTGACCCAGGCGAAGAACACCCCGAACTGCAGCCGCAGCGGATACACGTAAACCAGCACCACGAACACCAGCAGCAGGCTGAGCGTGGTGCTGGCGGCATCGTCGAAACCGTAGCGACGGCTCCAGCGCGCGTGCGCGGCCCAGAACATCGCGATCATCGCGAAGCAGGCGGCGAACGAGGGCACCGCCTTGAGCGCGAGCACCAGCGCGGCGCGGCTGTCGGGGATCTCGTCGATGGAAATCACCAGCAGCGTCACCGCGAACGCGAACGCCGCGTCGACAAAGGTCTCCAGCCGCGTGACCTGGCGGCCGCGGTGCACGAAACCGTCGGCCATCCGCGGCGCCTGCGCTTCACCGGTTGCGTTCATCGCGCCTCCCTTCCCACCGCACAGCCCGGGAGCGGCGGCCGCCGCTGCTAGACTGCAGGACATGTTCACGACAGACAGTCTAAGCGGCAGCAAGCCCGAACAGTACGCGCAGCTGGCCCAGCAGGCCCGCGCGCTGGTCGCCGGCGAGCGCGACCGCATCGCCAACGCCGCCAACCTGTCCGCGCTGGTCTACCACGCCCTGCCGCGGCTCAACTGGGTGGGGTTCTACTTCTTCGACGGCAACGAGCTGGTGGTCGGCCCGTTCCAGGGCCAGCCGGCCTGCATCCGCATCCCGCTCGACAAGGGCGTGTGCGGCGCGGCGGCGCGCAGCGGCGATACCCAGCGCGTGGCCGACGTCAATGCGTTCGACGGCCACATCGCCTGCGACTCGGCGTCGCGCTCCGAACTGGTGGTGCCGCTGTACCGGAATGATGCGCTGGTGGGCGTATTCGACCTCGACAGTCCGGATCCGGACCGTTTCGACGTTGAAGACCAAGGGGGGATCGAGGAAATCGCACGTATCTACGTGCAATCACTGGGGTAAGCGACAGATGAAGCTGCGCATGATCGGGCGGGATGCCGCCACACCCACGCGGCATTGCCATGCGATTGGATGCAGGTCGAAGCGGTTCGCCGCCTTGTCCGCGACGAGGGCGGATCGATGAGCACGCCGCCGCTGAAGATGCGCAACATCGGCCCGAAGAGCGCCGCCTGGCTGCGCCAGGTCGGCCTGCGCACGCCCGAGGACCTGGCCGAAGCCGGCCCGCTGGAAGCCTTCATGCGCGTCAAGCGCGCCGGCTTCAAACCCAGCCTCAACCTGCTGTACGCGCTCGAAGGCGCTCTGCAAGACTGTCACTGGCAGGAAGT
>DATCYC010000398.1:0-2538 GCA_036570525.1 Luteimonas sp. | reverse complement strand
CGAAGAACCCCACGAACGCCACCACCGCCAGCAGCCCGATCGGCAGCACGTTCTTCAGCGTTCCCGCCACGCCGTCGGCCAGCGCGCTGCCCACGCTGCGCCCGCGCAGCGCCACCTGGCCGAAGCCGATCGTGTAGACGCCGCCGAAGAACAGCCCGGCCAGCGTGCCCAGCGCCATCAGCGTGCCGAAGCCGTCGGGGATGTCCTGCAGGACCTTCGCCTGCGCGTCCGCGTCGTTCTGCGTGCTGGCGGCGAGCAGCTCCATGTACCAGGCCATGAAATCCTGTCCGAACAGCCCGACCACGAGCGCGAACACCGCGAGGTAGGCGACGAACATCGCCACGCCGAAGCCGATCAGCCGACCGGCGTCGTTGCCGGCACGGAAGGTATCGAACAGCGCCGTGGCGTGGACCGGCCGCCCGTGTTCGGCGGCATCGATCACCCGCAGCACGCCGCCGATCAGCAGCGGGTACACCACCACCATCACCAGCGTGCAGGCGGCCATCACCATCATCGTCCCGGTCGCGCCAAGGCCGAGGACGGATTGCAGCGTCACCTGCACCAGGCTCGGCACCAGCGCGACCAGCGCCAGCAGCGCGACCGCGCCGAACACCGCCCGCGGATTACGGCGCCCAAGGTGGACCGCCTGCTTCAGCCAGGACCAGCCGGCGGCGGGGCTTGTTGCGTGGGTGGACATGGCGTTGCGCGCCTCGTGCGGCGGTGGAAACAGATCGTCATCGTACGCGACGCACCAGACAGACTGGCGGGAGGGGTGCCCACGGTTCGAGCCGATCCCCAAGACACCCCTCCCCAACCCTCCCCTGCCTTCGCAGGAGAGGGAGCAAAGGCCCGCGGCTTCCGCCGCTCCTACAGGGCTTGTCGCCGACGCGCATGCCGCACGAACCGCCGCATCACCCGGCGCGCGTGCGGCGCGGCGGCGACATCTGCTGCGATGCGCTTCGGATCGAACCCGTCCCGGGCCAGCGCCTCGGCGCGCGCCCGCACGTAGCCGCGCATGTGCACGGTGCCGAACTCGGGATGGAACTGCACCCCCCACGCCGCCTCGCCCCAGCGGAAGGCGTGGCAGTCGTCGTGGTCCGAGCGCGCCAGCACGGTGGCGCCCTCCGGCGCGCGCAGCACGCTCTGCTGGTGGGTGGCCTGGGCGAGGAAGCGGTCGGGCAGGCCGGCGAACAGCGGATCGTCCGCGGCTGCCGGCAGCAGGTCGACAGCGACCGTACCCATCTTGCGTCCGTTCGGGTTGTCGCCGACCTCGCCGCCCAGCGCGTGCGCCAGCAGCTGGTGGCCGTAGCAGATGCCGAACACCGGTACCCCGGCGTGCGCGGCCTCGCGCAGCCAGGCCGCGGTGGCCTCGCTCCAGTCGCGGCGCTCGGTGACCATCGCCCCGGAGCCGGTGACGATCACGCCGGCCAGCGTTTCGTGCGGCGGCGGCGGTTCGCCGCCCTCGACGTCCACCGCCTCGGCCTCGCCGCGCGCCAGCCCGGCGGAGCTGCGGATCCAGTGCGGGAAACGACCGTGGCGGCGCATCGAGGCCACCGGCCGGCCGGTCTCGATGATCAGGAAGCGGGGTTCGGAAGATGCGTGCATGGCCTCGATTATCCCCGTTGGCGCGGCCCGCGTCGCCGGGGGCGTCGACCCCGCCCGCTATACTGGCCCGCCTTTTCTTGCGACCGGCGGCGATGCAGGGACCGACCTTCCAGCAGCTCATCCAGAAGCTCAACGCCTACTGGGCCGCGCAGGGCTGCGTGCTGGTGCAGCCGCTCGACCTCGAAGTCGGCGCCGGCACCTTCCACCCGGCCACCTTCCTGCGCTCGCTCGGCCCGGAGCCGTGGAACGCCGCCTACGTGCAGCCCTGCCGCCGCCCCACCGACGGCCGCTACGGCCAGAACCCCAACCGCCTGCAGCGCTACTACCAGTACCAGGTGGTGATGAAGCCCTCGCCCGACAACATCGTCGAGCTGTACTTCGAGTCGCTGAAGGAACTGGGCGTCGACCCGCTGGTGCACGACCTGCGCCTGGTCGAGGACAACTGGGAATCGCCCACGCTCGGCGCCTGGGGCCTGGGCTGGGAAGTGTGGTTGAACGGGATGGAGATCACCCAGTTCACCTACTTCCAGCAGGCTGGCGGCCTGGAGTGCAGGCCGGTGCTGGGCGAGATCACCTACGGCCTCGAGCGGCTGTGCATGTACCTGCAGAACGTCGACGACGTGTTCGACCTGGTCTGGACGCACGGCCCCGACGGCACGCCCGTAACCTATCGCGACGTCTATCACCAGAACGAGGTCGAGCAGAGCGCGTACAACTTCGAGCACGCGGACGTTGCCGAGCTGTTCCACCGCTTCGACGCCTGCGAGGCCGAGGCCCTGCGCCTGGTCGAACTCGACCTGCCGCTGCCCGCCTACGAGCAGGTGATGAAGGCCTCGCACAGCTTCAACCTGCTCGACGCGCGCCGCGCGATCTCCGTCACCGAGCGCCAGCGCACCATCCTGCGCGTGCGCAAGCTGTCGCAGGCGGTGGCCG
>DATCYC010000397.1:0-8625 GCA_036570525.1 Luteimonas sp. | reverse complement strand
CAGCGCCTCGGCCGGCGTGCCGTGGTGGTGCGGGGCCCAGGCGCAGCGCAGCGGGCCGACGGCCAGCGGCTGCGGCGGGCTGAACATGAATCTCGGCTTGGCGTCGGGCACGCCGCTCAGCGTAAAGTAATCGGCGGGGATTTACGGATAGGGAGAAGGGCGGCGCATCGCCGTCCGGAACGAAGCAGGCAATGTCGGCAGTCATCGAAACCCGGTCAGGGCCGTCCACGGCGGCAATCGTTCCATCCCGGCCGCTGGCCAGCGGCGACGGCGCGCGCGCGATCGCGTTCGATGCCGGCGGCGAGCTGTCGCTCGACACTTTCTTCTCGCACGTGCGCGGCCTGGCGCAGCTGCTGCCCGACGCCAGCCACGCGATCAACCTGTGCGAGGACCGCTACCGTTTCCTGGTCGCGTTCTGTGCCGTGGCCCTGCGCGGGCAGACCACGCTGCTGCCGCCTTCGCGCACGCGCGCGGCGATCGACGAAGTGCGCGCGCAACATCCCGAAAGCTACTGCCTGGGCGATGGCGACCACTGCGGCTGCCCGCATCCCTCGCTCGCCCCGTTGCCGCACTACGTGCGCATGCCCGACGTGCTGCCGCGGTGCGAGGGCGAACGTCCGCTGGTCGACGACGACGCGCTGGTCGCGATCGGCTTCACCTCCGGCAGCACCGGCGCGCCGAAGCCCAACGCCAAGACCTGGCGCAGTTTCCGTGCCAGCACCGAGCAGAACCTGGCCGCGCTGGCGGGCCTGTGGCCGGACGGGGCCGTCGTGCAGGCGGTGGCCACGGTGCCGCCGCAGCACATGTACGGCATGGAGATGTCGGTGCTGCTGCCGCTGCTGGGCAACGTCGCCGTGCATGTCGCGCGCCCGTTCTTCCCGCAGGACGTGGCCGATGCGCTGGCCGAGGCGAAGGCGCCGCGGCTGCTGGTGACCACGCCCGTGCACCTGCGCGCGCTGGTCGAGGCCGGGGTGTCGCTGCCGCCGATGGCGGGCATCGTCACCGCGACCGCGCCGCTTCCGCAGCCGCTGGCCGCGGCCGCCGAGGCGCGCTTCGGCTGCGAAGTGCGCGAGGTCTTCGGCTCCACCGAAACCTGCATCATCGCGCGCCGCCGCACCGCGCTGGAGGACGCGTGGACACCGCTGCCGGGAGTGCGCGTGACGCCGCAGCCAGACGGCACCCTCGTGCATGCCGGGCACCTGCCGCAGCCGGTGGCGCTGGCAGACCTGGTGGAGCTCGTCGACAACGGCCGCGACGCCGAAGGCCGCTTCCTGCTGCGCGGCCGCCAGGGCGACCTGCTCGAGATCGCCGGCAAGCGCGCCTCGCTCGGCGACCTCACCCGGCGCCTGCTGGCGATTCCAGGGGTCGAGGACGGGGTGGTGTTCCAGCTGGACGGCGACGAGATCGGCGTCAGGCGCATCGCCGCGCTGGCCGTCGCGCCGACGCTTGCCGAGGCGGACATCCTGCGCGCGCTGCGCTGCAGCATCGATCCGGTGTTCCTGCCTCGCCGCCTGCGCCGTATCACGGCCCTGCCGCGCAACGAGACCGGCAAACTCCCGCGCGGCGCCCTGCTGCGCCTGCTGGACGGCGACGCCGCCTGACCGGGTTCGATACGCCGGCGTGCGGATATCGCCACGCCGTGCTCACGCGCGGTGCGGAATAGTGCCCGGGCCGCGGCATGGGGTCCGGCACGCACTCAAGGAGTCTGTTGCATGAACTTCATCATCATGTTGATCGTCGGCGGCATCGCCGGCTGGCTGGCGAGCATGCTCATGCGCACGAACGGGCAGCAGGGCATCATCCTCAACATTGTCGTCGGCATCATCGGCGGCTTCCTGGGCGGCTGGCTGCTGCCCATGGTGGGATTGAGCTTCGGGGGCTGGATCGGCTACCTGGTCACCGCGCTGATCGGTGCGGTCATCCTGCTGGCGATCGTCAACCTGTTCAGGCGCGGCAGCGTGCGCTGAGCGCGAGTTCCCGCAGTTGCAAAAGGCCCGGTATCGCCGGGCCTTTTGTTTTGTGTAGCGGATGAAATGCCCTTGATCTTGGCGCTTTTTCTGCGCTGAACGCGAAATCCGAAGGTCAAGTGCTTTCGCCTTCGGCGACTTCATTTCTTTTGATTAGCGTCAAAAGAAACGGAAGCAAAGAAAAACGCTTTGTGCCAAGGGCAAACCGGGCTTTTCGTTGATGAAGGGATTTTTCGAGAGGGCATCCTGCCCTCGCGAAAAACGCCGCACATCCATGTGCGGCGCCCTCCGGGTCTGCAGGCATCGCCAGGGTCGGTTGGATCCTTGGAAGCTGAAAGCAACGGCAACGGCAACGGCGAGAGTCACGTTGCCAGCCGCACCCACGCGGGCGTGTGGTCGCTCGGGCGCTCCCACGTCCTCGGTTCACGATCGATGCCGGCTTCGACGGCCTGCTCGCGCAGGGCGTCGGAGACCAGGGTCAGGTCGATGCGCAGGCCCAGGTCGCGGCGGAAGGCGGCCTGGCGGTAGTCCCACCAGCTGAAGATGCCGCCGGCGTCGTGGTGCAGGCGGAAGGCGTCGTGCAGGCCCAGCGCCTGCAGGCGGCGCAGGGCGTCGCGTTCGGCGGTGGAGGTGAGGATGTGGTCGTCGTTCCAGACGGCCGGGTCGTGCACGTCGCGGTCGTCGGGGGCGATGTTGAAGTCGCCCAGCACCACCAGCCGCGGGTGCGCCGCGATCTCGGCCGCGAGCCAGTCGTGCACGGCGTCGAGCCAGCGCAGCTTGTAGGCGTATTTCTCGGTGCCCACGTCCTGGCCGTTGACCACGTACAGGTTGACGATGCGCACGCCGTCGACGGTGGCGGCGATCACCCGCTTCTGCTCGTCATCGAAGCCGGGAATGCCGATCTGCACGTCGTCGATCGCGCGGTCGCGGGCGAGGATCGCCACGCCGTTGTAGGTCTTCTGCCCGGAGAACACGCTGCGGTAGCCGAGCCCGGCGAGCACGGCGTCCGGGAACTTCTCGTCGGCGAGCTTGGTTTCCTGCAGGCCGACCACGTCCGGCTGCGCGTCGCGCAGCCACTGTTCCAGGTGCGGCAAGCGCACGTTGAGGGAGTTGACGTTCCAGCTGGCGATTTTCATGCGTGGTTCCCGTGGAAGAGCCGCCGGGGACGTAGCCCCGGCCTACGGGATCCTATCCGCCCCCGTAGGTCGGGGCTACGCCCCCGACGCAGGCAGCGCCGTCCGATCCCGCTGGACCACGCCCCCGACGCAAGCGAGGCGATCACCCCGCCAGCAACCTCACCATCCGGTCCACGAATCCCCGATACGGCGGCTTGAGCAGGTCGCTGCCGGCCATCCGCGGCTGCCACAGCACCGGCATCGCGTGTGTCATCGCATCGAAGCCGGCGCGGCCGTGGTAGGCGCCCATGCCGCTGGCGCCGACGCCGCCGAACGGCAGGTTGCCGGCGGCGAAGTGCAGCAGGGTGTCGTTGACGGTGACGCCGCCGGCGAGGATGCGGCCGAGGATTCTTTCCACCGTCGCGCGGTCATGGCTGAAGGGGTACAGCGCCAGCGGGCGGTCGCGGCCTTCCACGTACGCGATCGCGTCGTCGAGGTCGCGGTAGCCGCGGATGGGGAGGATCGGGCCGAAGATCTCGTCCTGCATCACGCGCGCGTCGTCGCCGGGATCGAGCACGACGGTGGGCGCGATCATGCGTTCGGCCTCGGCGCGCACGGGGTCGAGGGCGACCAGTTCGATCACTTCCAGTCCCCGCTCGCGCGCGTCGTCGAGGTAGCCGCGCAGGCGCCGGTACTGGCCTTCGTTGATGATGCGGGTGAAGTCGTCGGCCTGCTTCAGGTCGCCGTAGCGCGCGCGCGCCTGCTCGCACAGCGCGGCAACCAGCGCGTCGCGGCGGGCGTGGTCGACCAGCACGTAGTCGGGCGCGATGCAGGTCTGGCCGCTGTTGAGCCACTTGCCGGTGGCCAGGCGCGCTGCGGCCTGTTCGATGGGGAAGTCGGCGGCAACGATCGCCGGCGACTTGCCGCCCAGCTCCAGCGTCAGCGGGGTGAGGTTGGGCGCGGCGGCGGCCATCACCTTGCGGCCCACCGCGGTGGAGCCGGTGAACACGAGGTGGTCGAACGGCAGCGCCGAGAACGCGGCGCCGAGCGTGGCGTCTCCAAGCGCGACCGCGACCCGGTCGGCCGGGAACACGTCGGCCAGCAGCTCGCGCAGCCATGCACTGGTGCGCGGAGTGTGCTCGGACGGCTTGAGGTAGGCGTGGTTGCCGGCCGCGATCGCGGTGGCCAGCGGGATCAGCGCGAGGTTGACCGGATAGTTCCACGGCGACATCACGCCGACCACGCCGACAGGCACGTGCCGCACCTGCGCGCGGGCCGGCCACAGCCGCCAGCCGCTGCCGACGCGCCGCGGCTTCATCCAGCCGCGCAGCTTGCCGCGCAGGTGGTCGATCTCGGCGCTGACGGTCATCGCGTCGGAGAGCAGGGTCTCGTGCGCGGAACGATGGCCGAAGTCGGCGCTGATCGCGGTGAGCATCGCTTCGCGGCCGGCCTTGAAGGCGTCGCGCAGGCGGGCGAGATCGTCCATGCGCTGGCGCGCGTCGGGACGATTGCGCTGCCAGGCGGTGCGCAGGCGGTCGAGGGTGGGGCGCAGTTCGGCGGCGGGGGTGTCGGGCATGTCCATGGAAGGACTATACGGACCCGCCCTACTACAATCGCTGGATGAACAGCATCCGGCCTTATCGCAACATCCTTCCTGCGCTCGGCGCGCGCGTCTACATCGATTCGGACGCCAGCGTGATCGGCGACGTGGAACTGGGCGACGACGTGTCGGTGTGGCCGCAGACCGTGATCCGCGGCGACGTCAATTTCATTCGCATCGGTGCGCGCAGCAACATCCAGGACGGCACCGTGATCCACGTCAGCCACGACGGGCCGCACGCGAAGCTGGGCGGCTTCGCCACGGTGATCGGCGAGGACGTGACCATCGGCCACAAGGCGATCATCCACGCCTGCCGGATCGAGGACGCGGTGCTGGTGGGCATGGGCGCGATCGTGCTCGACGGCGCGGTGGTGAAGAAGCACGCCTTCATCGGCGCCGGCGCGCTGGTGCCGCCGGGGCGCACCGTGGGCGAGGGCGAGCTGTGGGTCGGCAACCCGGCGCGGAAGATGCGGGTGCTCAGCGACGCGGAGATCGAGGGGCTGCACTACAGCGCGGGGCACTACGTGCGGTTGAAGGACGAATACCTCGCGGCGGGTACGCCGTAGGCGCTCGACGGCATTTGCGCCGCAACCGCGAGCCGGTACAGTAGCCCCGGGGACCGGTTCCGGAAAACGCGAGGCATGGAAGAACTGATGGCACGCACGCGTGCCGGGGCGTGCGCGGGGACGATCGCAGCCTGATGCTCGATACCTTTCGCGAAGTGCACACGCCCGAGGGCGTCGCGCTGCGGCTGCCCGCCGCCGGCCCGGTGCCGCGCGCGCTGGCGTGGCTGATCGACCTGGGCATCCGCTTCGGCGTGCTGAGCGTGTCGACGGTGCTGATCGGCGTGCTCGGCAAGGCCGGCATCGGCCTGTACTTCGTCGTGGCGTTCCTGCTGCTGTGGGCCTACCCGGTGGTATTCGAGGCCATGTTCAACGGCCAGACCCCGGGCAAGCGGGCGATGGAACTGCGGGTGGTCTCTGCCGACGGGGCACCGGTCGGCTGGCTGGCGTCGATCGTGCGCAACCTGCTGCGCGCGGTCGATGCGCTGCCGGTGGGCTACGGGTTCGGCCTGGTGGCGAGCCTGGCCGACCCGCATGGCCGGCGCCTGGGCGACATGGTCGCCAGCACCCTGGTCGTGCACGCGCCGCGGCTGCGCGCGTCGCCACAGTCGCCGGTGGCCGGCGTACACGCGCCGGTGCAGCCGCTGCGGCCGGAAGAGCAGGTGGCGGTGATCGCCTTCGCCGAACGCGCCGCGCAGCTGACCCCGGAGCGGCAGGAGGAGCTGGCCGACATCGCCGAGCCTGCCACCGGCGCACGCGGCGAGACCGGGGTGATGCGGCTGCTGGGCATCTCCAACTGGCTGCTGGGGCGCAGAGCATGAAGCCGGGATTCGGGATTCGGGATTCGGGATGGGGAAGGACGCTCGCGCAGCGCTCCGTTTCTCCCGCACTCGTCCAAGCGGCATCCGGCCTGGTGTGGACGCGCGTCCATCCCGCCGGTCTGCTTTCCCGAATCCCGAATCCCGAATCCCGGCTTTCAACAGCCGAACGGCTGGTCATCCCCGCCCCATGAGACAGGCGCATTTCGTCGCGCGACACGAGCGCGAATGGATGGAGTTCGAGCGCTGGCTCGACGCGCGCGCCGGCAGCCCGCGCACTGCGCGCGGGGAACGCAACTGGCAGGGCCTGCGCGACGAGGAGATGCCCGCGCGCTACCGGCGCCTGTGCCAGCAGCTCGCGCTCGCGCGCCGGCGCAATTACAGCCCGGTGGTCACCGCGCGCCTGCAGGACCTGATGCAGCGCGGCCACAACGCGCTGTACCGGCCGGCGCCGCCGCGCTGGCGGCGTGCGCTGGAGTTCCTGCTGGCCGACTTCCCGCGCCTGGTGCGCGCGCAGCGCGGCTGCCTGTGGGCGTCGGCGACGCTGTTCGTGGTCTCGACGGTGGCGATGTACCTCGCCGTGCGCTGGCGCCCGGAGCTGGTCCACAGCCTGTTCGATCCGCGCCAGCTGGCGCAGTTCGAGTCGATGTACGACCCGGTCGCGGCGGGCGCGAAGCTCGGCCGAGACAGCGGCAGCGACCTGCAGATGTTCGGCCTGTACATCGCCAACAACATCAGCATCGGCTTCCGCACCTTCGCAGGCGGGCTGCTGGCGGGCGTCGGCTCGCTGCTGGTGCTGGTGTTCAACGGGGTGATGTTCGGCACGGTGGCCGCGCACCTGCAGGGCATCGGCCACGGCGGCCCGTTCTGGCGCTTCGTGGTTGGCCACGCGGCGCCGGAGCTGTCGGCGATCGTGGTGGCGGGCACGGCCGGGCTGCGGCTGGGGCTGGGCCTGGTCGCGCCGGGCCGGCGCCGCCGGATCGATGCGCTGGTCGAGGGCGGCAGGATCGGCGGCAAGCTGTGCATCGGGGTGTTCGCGATGCTGCTGTTCGCGGCATTCGTGGAAGCGTTCTGGTCGTCGATCGGGTCGATTCCCGGGCCGGTGAAGTTCGCCGTCGGCGGGGTGCTGTGGGCGCTGGTGCTCGGCTGGCTGGCCTTTGCAGGGCGAGGCGAACCCGCTCGCGCAGCACTGCTGCGCGGCTCGCCGAGCGACCGGCCATGGATGGCCGGGCCGGTGGATCCGGAGCCAGCGCAGTCGCGCCATGGACGGCAACGCGGAGACCGAGCGCGATGAAGCTCGAATCGCTGCGCGTCGAACTGCGCCCGCGCTCGCCGTGGGAAGCGGTCGAACTGGGCAGCGCGCTGGTGCGCCGCAACGCCGCGGCGATCTGGGTCCCGTGGCTGCTGCTGGTCGGGCCGGTGTTCGTCGCGGTCAACCTCGCCGCGCTCGCGGTCGACCGGATCTGGATCGCGTGGCTGGCGATGTGGTGGCTCAAGCCGCTGTTCGACCGCATTCCGCTATTCGTGCTGTCGCGCGCGGTGTTCGGCGAGACGCCGACCACGCGCCAGACGCTGGCCGCGCAGCGCAGCTGGGGCTGGCGTGCGATGCGCGGGCACCTGCTCTGGCGGCGGATCAGCCTGGTGCGCGCGCTGTCTCTGCCGGTGGACCTGCTGGAAGGCGCCGACGCCGCGCGCCTGCGCGAACGGCGCCGGGTGCTCGGCGACGCGGTGCGCGGGCACGGCATGATGCTGACCGCGGTGTGCCTGCTGTTCGTGGTCGCGCTGTCGCTGTCGATGCTGTCGCTGGTGATGTTGTTCGTGCCGTGGGAGTTCCTGTCCGAATCGATGCGCGCGACCTGGTCGCTGCTCACGGTGCAGCCGCCGCCGTGGGCGCAGTTCGCGCTGCATGCGGTGGTGTGGGTCGCGACCAGCGCGATCGAACCGTTCTACGTCGGCGCCGGCCTTGGCCTGTACCTCAATCGCCGCACCCGGATCGAGGCCTGGGACGTGGAGATCGCGCTGCGCCGCATGCGCACGCGGCTGGCGACGACCGCGACCGCGCTGCTGCTGGCGATCGGCGCGGTGTCGCTGCTGCCGCTGCCGTCGCAGGCGGCCGCGCGCGTGCAGGCGGCGCAGGACGAGGACGGCCGCGCCCTGCCGGCGCGTGCATCGCGGACCACCGTCCACGACGACGACGATCCCGTCGGCGTGGACGAGATTTTCGGCGACGCATGGGTCGACGATCCGGGCTTCGGCGAAGCGGTCGAACAGGCCTACCGCGATCCGCTGCTGCGGCCCAAGCGCACGCAGTCGCACTGGCAGAAGCGCGACCGGGAGAAGCGCCCGCCGCCGCAGGCGCTGCCGTTCCCGTGGCTGGCCAGGGCCATCGCCTTCGTCGGCGAGTTCGGCCTGTGGCTGCTGCTCGGCGGGCTGCTGGTGCTGCTGGCGGCGACGGCGAAGCGCTGGCTGCCGTGGTTGCGCTCTGGCCTGGCGGTCCGGACCGAGCCGGCGCCGGTGGAAGTGGCCGACGCCGCCCTGCCCGACGTGCTGCCCGAGGACATC
>DATCYC010000396.1:0-2987 GCA_036570525.1 Luteimonas sp. | reverse complement strand
CACCTCGCCCTGCTCGGTCATGCGCAGGCTGCCATCGACCGAACCGCGCGGCGCGGCCATCACCGCGCGCGAGGTCTTGCCACCGCCGCGGCTGACCGAGCCGCCGCGGCCGTGGAAGAACACGATGCGCACGCCCGACGCCCGTGCCAGCGCGGCCAGCTCCACCTGGGTGAGCTGCAGCGCCCAGCGCGAGGCCATCAGGCCGCCGTCCTTGGCGCTGTCGGAGTAGCCGAGCATCACCGTCTGCCGGTCGCCGCGGGTGCGCAGGTGGGCGCGATAGACGGGGTCGTCGAACAGCGCGCGCATCACCGACGGCGCGGCCTCCAGGTCGGCAACGGTCTCGAACAGCGGGGCGACGTCCAGCGGCACTGCGTCGCCCTCGACGCAGCCGGCGATCCGCGCCAGCGCCAGTACCGCCAGCGCGTCGGCGGCGGTGCGCGCCATGCTGATGATGTACAGCCCGATCGCGCCGGCGCCGTGCGTGCGGCGCAGTTCCCGCGCCTCGCGGAACACGGCGAGCGTCGATGCGGCGACATCGTTTTCGCCCGCTGGCTGCGCCGCGGGCGCGGTTCCATCAAGCACGCCGTGCAGGCGATCGACCTGCGCATCGGCCGCCCGCGACGCCCAATCCGCGTCGTCGAGCAGCGCGGCCAGCGCCTCCTCGTGCACCGCCGAGTCCTGGCGCAGGTCCAGGGCGGCCAAGTGGAAGCCGAAGCCGCGCACGCGCCGCAGCACGCGCTGCAGGGCGAAGCGCCCGGCATGGTCGCCGCGGTGGTGGGCGAGGCTGGTATCGATGGCTTCGAGGTCGGCGATGAATTCATCGACGCCGGCATAGCCGTGCCCGGCCTGCGCCTGGGTCCCCGCGAGCTTGGCCTCGACCAGCCTGAGCAGGACGCGGTACGGCATGTCGGCGCGGCGCGGCCGGACCGCGGCCATGACGTCGGGCCACTGTGCGGCGTAGGTCTCGATGCGTTCGTTGATCGCGTCGTCGACGTCGACGCGGCCGAGCGTCTGCGTGAGCACGCCGCCAAGCGCGCGCAGGTCGGCGCGATACTGCTTCAGCGCCAGCGCGCGCTGCGCATCGAGCGCTGCGCGCATGGTGTCGGCGTTGACGTTGGGGTTGCCGTCCATGTCACCCCCGACCCAGGTACCGAAGCGCACCACCTTCGGCACCGCGATGCGGTGCCCGTACACCGCCTCGATCGCGTCGGCGAAGGCCTCGTAGAACACCGGCAGCGTGCGGTACAGCACGTTCGCGAGATAGAAACCGACGTGCTCCACCTCGTCATGCACGGTGGGCTTTTGCGACGGCGCCTCCGCCGTCTGCCAGGTGGAGGTCAGCGCCAGCCGGATGCGGGCCTCGTCGGAGCGGCGTTCGGGCGGCGTGCGGCCGCGATCGATGTCGGCGACCAGGCGCTCGACGATGGTGTGCTCCTTGTCGAGCAGCGCGCGGCGCACGACTTCGGTCGGGTGCGCGGTGAACACCGGCTCGATCGACAGCCGCGGCAGGAATGCGGCGAGCTCGTCGAACGTGACCCCGGAATCGCGCAGCTCGACCAGCACCGCCTCGAGCCCGCCGGGCTGCGGCGCGTCGCCGCTGCGCTGGTGGTCGCGTCGGCGGCGGATCCGGTGCACGCGCTCGGCCAGGTTGGTGGCGCCGAAGTAGGCGGCGAACGCGCGCACCAGCGCATCGGCATCGCCCAGCGGCACGTCGGCCAGGCGTGCGGCCAGCGCATCGACCGCCTCGTCGTTCTCGCGCCGCGCAATCGACATGCGGCGCACCGATTCAACCTGTTCGAGGAACTCCGGCGACTGCTGTTCGGCCAGCATCTGCCCGACCATTGCGCCAAGCCGGCGCACGTCGTCGCGCAGCAGCGTGTCGGTTTCGGAAAATTCGATCTCGCGCAGGGGCGCGGTTGTGTCGGCTTTCGATTCGGACGAGTTCATCCCCGAAGCCTACACGCCAGAGTCCGGAAGCCGCGAGAAAAGGCCTCCCTGCCCTGCAGGAGCGGCTCCGGGAACGATGCTCAGTACGCGAACTCGCGGAACACCGGATCCACGCTGCCCCTCCACTCGCCGTGGAACAGCGCCAGCTTGCGCTCGGCCGGGGTTTCGCTGGACTCGGCCACGGCGATCAGGGTCTCGAGGAAGATCCGCTCGTCGGCGCCGTTGTCGTTGTGGCGGGCGCGCCGCTGCAGGCCGGCGGCGGAGATCTTCAGCGCTTCGAGTGCGAGTTCGCGCACGGTCGCGCCGCGGAACGGCAGCTTCAGCGCCTGCCTGGGCACGCCGTCGCGCAGCGCGTGGCGTTCTTCGCGGGTGAAATCCTTGACCAGGTCCCAGGCCGCGTCGAGTGCCGCGTCGTCGTACAGCAGGCCGACCCAGAATGCCGGCAACGCGCACAGCCGGCCCCACGGGCCGCCATCGGCGCCGCGCATTTCCAGGAACTTCTTCATCCGCACTTCGGGGAACGCGGTGGTCATGTGGTCCGACCAGTCGGCCATCGTCGGCAGCGCGCCGGGCAGCACCGGGAGCTTGCCGCGCATGAAGTCGCGGAAGCTCTGCCCGCTGGCATCGTGATAGATGCCGTCGCGGTAGCTGAAGTACATCGGCACGTCGAGCAGGTAGTCGACGTAGCGCTCGTAGCCGAAGCCGTCCTCGAACACGAAATCGAGCATGCCGGTGCGGTCCGGATCGGTGTCGGTCCAGATGTGCGAGCGGTAGCTGAGGTAGCCGTTGGGCCGCCCTTCCGTGAACGGTGAATCGGCGAACAGCGCGGTCGCGATAGGCTGCAGCGCCAGCGACACGCGGAACTTCTTCACCATGTCCGCTTCGCTGGCGTAGTCGAGGTTGACCTGCACCGTGCAGGTGCGGGTCATCATGTCGAGCCCGAGGTCGCCCATCTTCGGCATGTAGGCGCGCATGATCGCGTAGCGGCCCTTGGGCATCCACGGCATGTCCTCGCGCCGCCACTTGGGCTGGAAACCCAT
>DATCYC010000395.1:0-1946 GCA_036570525.1 Luteimonas sp. | reverse complement strand
CATCGGCGTCCAGCCGCAGGCGCAGGCGCGTGCCCTGGGCATCGACGCTGAAGGTTTCGTCCGGCGCGGGCGCGGCGCCCGGGACGAACCGCAGCGCAACGCCGTCGCCGAGCGGCCACTTCCGGTGCGCGGCGAACAGCCCGCGCAGCGCCTCGGCCTGCGCGGGCGCGACTTCGGGAATCGACCCGCGCAGGTCGCGCGCGTGCGGCTTGCTTCTTTCCACCGGTTTTTTCCCCGCCGGCTGCATTTCCGCCGACTTCTCCGGCGCCGGCTTTTTTGCGGCCTGTTCCGGCTTGCGTACTGCGCTGTCAGGCATGTCCCAGGGCCACCTTCATCAGTTCGGGCAGCGAACGTACCCCGAGTTTGTTCATCATGTTGGCGCGATGCAGTTCGACGGTCTTGATGCTGATGCCCAGGATGTCGGCAATGATCTTGTTGGGCTTGCTGGCGACGACCAGGTCCAGCACCTGGCGCTCGCGCGGGCTGAGTCTGGCCATGCATTCGCCGACCGCACCGACCGCGCCGTTGTTGCGCGCGGTGGCCAGCGCGGCGCGGATCGCGTCGACCAGCGCGTCCTCGCCGAAGGGTTTTTCCAGGAAGTTGGCCGCGCCCTTGCGCATCGCCTCCACCGCCAGCGGCACGTCGCCGTGCGCGGTGACGAACACCAGCGGCAGCACGATGCCGCGCCGGCGCAGTTCTTCCTGCAGCTGCAGCCCGCTCATCTGCGGCATGCGCATGTCCGAGACCAGGCACTCGGGCTCGGCGCCGTGGCGGTCGCCGCCGTAGGCCTCGACGAACTCCGGCCCCGACGCGAACGCCACCACCTCGAAGCCCGCCGTTTCCAGCAGCCACGCGGTGGAATCGCGGAAACCGTCGTTGTCGTCGACCAGGTACACCCGTGCTTCTGCCCGCGCCCCGCTCATTGGTCACCCCCCGCCTCGTAGTGCGGCAAGGTGAATCCGAACACGCTGCCGCCGCCCTCGCGCGGTTCGAAGAACAGCCGCCCCTTGTGGTACTCGATGATCGAGCGGCAGATCGCAAGGCCGATGCCCAGGCCGTCGTTCTTGGTGGTGAAGAACGGCGAGAACAGCTGGTCCTGCTCGGCCGAACTGAGCCCGGTGCCGCGGTCGCAGACGCGGATCTCGACTTCGCCGTCCAGGTTCACCCGGCCTTCCACGCGCAGCTCGCGCTTGGCCGCGGGAATGCCGCGCATCGACTCGATCGCGTTCTTGACCAGGTTCAGCAGCACCTGCTCGACCATCACCCGGTCGGCGTACACCGTCGGCAGCGACGCGGCCAGCGCGGTGTCGATGCGCAGCTGCTGGCGCTCGGCTTCCAGCCGCAGCAGTTCGAGCACGGTGGCGGCCATGGCGTGCACGTCCTGCGCGTCGCGGCGCGGTTCGCGTGCGCGGACGAATTCACGCACCCGCGAGATCACCGCCGCGGCGTGTTCGGCCTGGGTGCGCGCGGCCTGCAGCGCGCGTTCGACCTGGGCCGGGCCGCCGGCCTGGTCGACCAGGCGCAGCGAACCGTTGAGGTAGTTGACGATCGCCGCCAGCGGCTGGTTGAGCTCGTGCGCGAGCGTCGCCGCCATCTCGCCGACCGACATCATCCGCGAGGTGAACAGCAGCTTTTCCTGCTGCGACTTGCGCGAGTCGAGCGCCTCGATGCGCTCGCTGATGTCGATCGCGGTCAGCAGCGCCAGCGGCTGGCCGTCGTGCTGAGCCTGGCCCCAGTGCAGCGAATACCAGCGCCCGCTGTGCGGCGCGCGCACTTCGGGGGATTCGGCGTCGTCGAGCGCGCCGTCGCGCAGCCGCGCCAGCAGCTGCTCGCGCTGGCCGTGTTCGGGCAGGGCGGCGAATTCGTCGTCGAAGCGGCGGTTGGCCGCCACCAGCGTGCCGTCGTCGCGCGCATAGGCGGCGCAGGCGAAGGGCACCGCTTCGAGC
>DATCYC010000394.1:0-4265 GCA_036570525.1 Luteimonas sp. | reverse complement strand
TGGCGCATGCCGAGGGGGTAGCTTTCCTCGTTAATCCAGCTGCAAAACTCTAGTTGCCAACGACGACAACTACGCTCTCGCCGCTTAAGGCGTAAGCCCCGAACCCACCTGTGCCCGTGCTAGTGGATGTAGGGTCATCATCACGGGAACCAGCCGCGGCGGCCGCCTGTCTGCCGCGGTTGAACTCACAGGCTGGTTCCCCGGTGCGCTTCGCACACCGTGCTGTCGGGGAACGAGATCCAACGGTGAGCTAAGCATGTAGTGCCGGGGATGGAGTGCCTTCGGACGCGGGTTCGATTCCCGCCACCTCCACCAATGCCAAGGGCCACCCGCGAGGGTGGCCCTTTTTTGGTTCGCTTCGTAGTCTTCCGTACAGGAGCCTTTTCCTTTAGGAGCGCACAGGCACCAAGGTGATCTCGACGCGGCGATTCTCGGCGCGGCCGGTCTCCGTGTCGTTGCTGGCGATCGGACGGGTTTCGCCGGCGCCGACGGTGATCATGCGGTCGCGCATCACGCCGCGCGAGTTGAGGTAGTTGGCCACCGCCTCGGCGCGCTGCTGCTAAAGCTGCTGGTTGTAGCTGTCGGTACCGACGCTGTCGGTATGGCCGGCCACTTCGATGATGGTCTGGTTGTACTGCTGCAGCGTGCCGGCGACGTTGTCGAGCACCGGGTAGAACTGCGGCTGCACTTCGGCCTTGTCGAAGGCGAACGTCACGCCGCCGGGCATGTTGAGGGTGATGTTGTCGCCCTGGCGCACGACGTCCACGCCGGTGCCCTGCATCTGGCGACGCAGTTCGGCCTCCTGGCGGTCCTGGTAGGCGCCGATGGCGCCACCGGCCAGTCCGCCAACGCCCGCACCGACCAGCGCGCGCTGGCGGCGTTCGGTGGCGTCGCCGCCGCTGAGCAGGCCCGCGACCACGCCGATGCCGGCGCCGATCAGCGCGGCATTGCGGGTGCGGTTGGGATCGTCCGGCGCGCTGGTCTGGCCGGTGTATGTGGCGCAGCTGCTCAGCAGCAGGCTGCCGGCAAGTGCGGTGGCGATCGCAGCAGTGGTGGACGCTCGCATGGAAACTCCTCGTCGTTCGGTTCGAACGTGAATGGGGAGGCCAAAGCTAAACACGCCGCCGTCGCCGCGGGGTGATGGCTGTGACGAATCCGGCGCGGGCGATCAGGCACCGTTAACGTTGCGCACGCCCGGTGTCGGCTTCAGAGCAACGCTTCGGCGCCGGCGGGATCCAGCGCCCGGTCCCAGTTGCCCATCAACGCCAGGTACAGCAGCTTCTCGAACTCACCGCCGAAGCGCCGGATCACCGAATCCGGGTCGGGAATGAGCCTGGCATCGGCGATCAGGCCGAAATGGACGCGGCCGTTGTAGCTCATGATCGACACGCCCACGCCGACCGAACCGGTCTGCGGGACCCAGAACATCATCTCGCGCAGCTCGCACCCGGCCATGTACAGCGGCTGCTGCGGCCCCGGCACGTTGGTCGCCACGGCACTGGCCTTGCGGCTGAACAGCTCCAGCGCCAGCGCCTGCAACTGCGGGGGCGCCATCCCGAGCGCGGCAAGAAGCCCATAAACAACAACGGCTTGTCGCGAACTCTTCAATTGATTCATGCACTCCGCGATGCGTTCGAGCCGACGCACCGGATTGCCCTCGCCTATCGGCAGGTCGAGAAAAACCAGTCCGAAGTGATTACCGAGTTTCCTGGCGTGCTCGAGCGGCCGCAGGTTCACGGGCACCGTGGCGCGCACGGTCATCCCGTCTACGTTGTCGCCGCGCTCGATCATGTACTCGCGCAGGGCGCCAGCCGCCGCGGCCATCAGTACGTCGTTGACCGTACAGTCGCAGGCGCGGCCGACGGCTTTCACTTCTTCCAGGTCGATCGGCTCGGCCCACGCCACGCGCTTGCTGACGCCCAGGCGCCCACGCAGCATCGACGGCGGGTCGTCCGCCAGGGCAAGCGCGTGCACCAGCTCGCGCGCGATCTCGCCGCCCTCCTTCGCCAGCACGCCCGCCAGGGTCGGGTCCTGCATCACCTCCATGCCCTTGCCGAACACCTTGCCGCCGAGCCGCGCGTAGCGTTCGACCGCGCCCACCCGACGTGCGACTTCGGCGCCATCCTGTTTCAGCCAGGCCTTGGCCAGGTCCTTGCCCTTGCCCGCATTGCGCTCGGTGTCGGTCAGCGACAGCAGGACCTGTACCAGCGCGATGCCGTCGGCGTAGCTGTGGTGCAGGCGCGCGACGAGCGCAGAGCCGCCCTGGTAGCGCTCGACCAGGTGGAACTGCCAGAGCGGCCGGTGCTTGTCGAGCGGACTCGAGGCGAGCTGGCTGGCGAAGCGTTCCAGCGCGCGCTTCTGCGTGCCGTCGCGCGGCGTCCTGCGCCCGTCGCCCTGTCCGGGCAGCGCGGCGAGCTGCACGTGCCAGTCGAGGTCGAAATGCGCGTCCTCCTGCCAGGTCGCACCCGCCGCGGTGTCGACCGCCTTCTGCCGGAAGCGCGTGTAGGCCAGGAAGCGCTTTTCGACGACGCGCTTGAGCCGCTGCAGCGACATCCGCTCGGTGAACATCAGCACGCCGGTGATCATCATCGGGTTGGTCGGCCGCTCCATGCGCAGCCAGGCGGTGTCGACCCGCGACATCGGTTCGCGGCGCAGCGCCTTGCGCGGCTTTCTGGTGGCCATCCGGATCTCCCGACAGGTCGAGCGAGTGAATCACGCGGCCGTCGGCAGCGTCAATTTGACCGCAGGTGCTTCGCGGGAGCGCGCTTGGGCGCGATGGGGCTTCACCGGCAAGGCCATCGCGCCCAAGTGCGCTCCTACACGACGACGAAGCGAACGCGCCGGGTGATCGAGCAGCTCAACTCGTAGGCAATGGTGCCCGATGCCTCCGCAACGCTCTCGATCGGCAAGCCGACGCCCCACAGCACGACCGGATCGCCCGCGCGTGCGTCCGGATGGCCGCGCAGGTCGATGGTCATCAGGTCCATCGAAACGCGCCCGACCACCTGCGCCGCTGCGCCGTTGACACGCACCGGCGTGCCGGCCGGCGCGTGGCGCGGGTAGCCGTCGCCATAGCCGGCCGCGGCCACGCCGATGCGCATGTCCTCGGGCGTTTCCCAGGTGGCCGAATAGCCGATCCGCTCGCCCTTGCCGATGCGATTGACCGCAAGCAGGCGGGTGGCGAAGGTCATCACGGGCTGCAAGCCGAAGTCCGCCGCGGTCCTGCCCGCGATCACGGACATCCCGTACAGCGCGCCGCCCGGCCGTACCCAGTCGCCGTGCGAACCGGGCCAGCCCAGCACCGCCGCCGAATTGGCCAGCGAGCGCGGCCCCGGCAGGCCGGCGGTTGCGTCGGCGAACACCTGCAGCTGCGCGCGCGTCTGCCGACCGTCGGACGAGACGCCCTCGAACTCGTCCGAGCTGGCGAAATGGCTCATCAGCACGATGTCGCCGGTCACCCCGCGCGCCGCGCGCAGCCGCGCGTGCGCTTCACGCGCCGCTTCCGGCGCGAACCCGAGCCGGTGCATGCCGGTGTCGATCTTCAGCCAGCAGCGGATCGGCGCGCCTTGCGCCTGCTCCAGCATCTCCAGTTGCGCGGCGTGGTGGACGATGCTGTCGGCATCCAGCTCGCGCAGCTGGTCCAGGTCCGCGGGCGAGTCGAAGCCCGACAGCACCAGGATCGGCTGCGCCAGTCCGAGCGCGCGGATCCGCCGTGCTTCCTCGATCGAGGCCACGCCGAAGGCGTCGGCCTCGCGCAGCGCGGACGCCGCGGTCTCGAGCCCGTGCCCGTAGGCGTCGGCCTTGACCATCGCCATGACCCGGCTCGACGGCGTATGCGCGCGGATCGACGCCAGGTTGTGGCGCATGGCATCGGTGTGGATGGTGGCGGTGACGGGGCGCGACATCGCGACATTCTAGAACCCGGGCGGCGATGCCCGGAACAGCGCGTCCGGGCGAAGCTCGAAGCCCCGGGCCACGGAGGCCTACTCGAAGGAGCCGATGTTGTCGTGGCTCAGGTTGTCGAAGCGCGTGTACTCGCCGAAGAACTTGAGCTTGATCGACCCGGTCGGGCCGTTTCGCTGCTTGCCGATGATGATCTCGGCCAGCCCCTTGTCCTGCGAGTTTTCCTTGTTGTAGTACTCGTCGCGGTAGATGAAGACGATCACGTCCGCATCCTGCTCGATGGCGCCGGATTCGCGCAGGTCCGCCATTACCGGACGCTTGTCGGTGCGGGTTTCCAGCGAGCGGTTGAGCTGCGACAGCGC
>DATCYC010000393.1:0-3019 GCA_036570525.1 Luteimonas sp. | reverse complement strand
GAGCGAAGCACCGGCCTGCTGCGGGGCGCCCGGTGCCGCGGCCACGCCGCCGGGCATCATCTGCGCCGCCGCCTGGTACATCGCCGCCTGCGCGAACTGCCCGGCCGCGAACTGCCCGGCCTGGCCGCCACCGCCAGCCTGCTGGAGACCGTTCGCATGCTCGACGATGCCGCCATCGGGGACCCAGAGCCCGCCGTTGTCGCCGGTTCCGGCATTCGCGGCGCCCACCGCGTGCCCCACGGGCACCTGGACGACCCGGCTACCCTGGCGCGGCTTGGAAGCCGAGCCCATCCCGCCGAATCCGGCGGCCTCGAGCGAGGCGTTGGTGCGTTCGTAGATCGTGCCGAGCGCATGCGGCAGGCGCTTCTCGTGCAGGCGGAACACCATCACCCGCAGGCCCGGGCTCAGGTCATCGCGTTCGAACAGGCCGGTGAAGGCGGCGACCGCCGCCTCCGGGCGCATCGGATTGCTGCGCTTGCCCTGCACGCCCAGTGCGTTGGCCAGCGACTGCAGGCGTTCGTCCATCAGCTCCAGCGGATGCAGGAACTGGTGGTCGAGAAGCTCGGTGGTCTGCTGCCCGGCGAGATGGATCTCCAGCTCGTCCTCGGACATCAGGCTCAGCGATTTTTCATGCGACTTCGGCGGCTTCGGGTCGAGCCAGCGGCCGAACTCGCGCTCGATCGCTTCGCGGTAGCGCGTGGCCAGCTCGAGCGCGCGCTGGTGCAGCGCGGCGATCGCGACGCGGTCGTCCTGGTTGGCGCTGTAGTCGTGGCCGGCCAGCGCGGCCAGGCGCACCTGTTCCTCTATGCTGCCCCAGAACCCGGACAGCACGCCGGCCATCTCGGTGAGCGCATGGCGCTTGATGGTTTCGTAGGTGCGCACCGCTTCGCTTCCTGCGCGGCCACGCGCCGGGGCAATCAGCGGATCAAAGTCGTCGTGCTGCGTCATTTCGGGGGAGAATGCGCGAAGGCGGAATGCCCGAAATGAATACGATCCATTAAGTGGAGCTTCATGTCTGTGACCCAAGCCTCAAATAGCCCGAATGGGCATCTTTCCGAGCTCGGATTCCTGGATTCGCGACGCTCGGTGCCTGCCCGGCAACTCGGTGCGCCGGGGCCCGACCATGACACCGTGCTGCGCATGCTTCAATCGGCGTCGCGCGTTCCCGACCATGGTAGACGCGTACCGTTCAGATTCGTCCGCATCGCCGGTGACGCGCGTCTTGAACTGGGCGATGCGCTGGCCGCGCTCACGATCGAACGCGACCCGTCGGCCAGCGACGGCGCAATCGAGAAAGACCGCCAGCGTTTCGCCCACGCACCGCTGGTGATCGCGGTGCTGGCGATCCTCGACCCGGACGACCGCAAGATTCCCGAACAAGAGCGCCTGCTCAGCGCCGGCGCGGCCTGCTTCGCCCTGCTGCAGGCCGCCCAGGCGCTGGGCTTCGGCGCCAACTGGCTGACCGGCTGGCCCGCCCACGACCCGCAGGCGCACGCCCTGCTGGGGATGGGCGAGCACGAGCGCGTCGTCGGTTTCGTCCACATCGGCACGCCGATGATGGAAGTGCCCGAACGCGAGCGCCCCGACGCGGCCGCCCTGCTCACGGACTGGACCCCGGGTTGAGCACGAGCATGCCCGCGGCCGCGCGCCCGACCCTGCACCTGGTCGACGCCAGCCTGTACGTGTTCCGGGCCTGGCATTCGATGCCCGACGAGTTCCACGACGCCGACGGCTGGCCGACCAACGCGGTGCACGGCTTCGCCCGTTTCCTGCTCGAACTGCTCGAACGCGAACGCCCGAAACACATCGTCGTCGCCTTCGACGAAGCGCTCGACAGCTGCTTCCGCAACACGCTGTACCCGGCCTACAAGGCCAACCGCGACCCGGCGCCGCCGGAGCTCAAGCGCCAGTTCGCCTACTGCCGCGCGCTGTGCGACGCGCTCGGGCTGGTGGCGACGTCGCATTCGGACTACGAAGCCGACGACCTGATCGGCAGCGCCCTGCACCAGGCGCGCGCGCACGGCCATCGCGGGGTGATCGTTTCGGCCGACAAGGACCTGTCGCAGTTGCTCGGCGAGCACGATGAGCAGTGGGATTTCGCCCGCAACCAGCGCTGGGGCATGGCCGGGGTCAAGGCGCGGCACGGCGTGGAGGCGAGGCAGATCGCCGACTACCTGGCGCTGTGCGGCGACGCGGTCGACAACATCCCCGGCGTACCCGGCATCGGCGCCAAGACCGCGGCGGTGCTGCTGTCCCACTTCGACAGCCTCGACGCGCTGCTTGAGCGCATCGACGAAATCGCCTACCTGCGCTTCCGCGGCGCCGCGCAGGCCGGCGCGAAACTGCGCCTGCATCGCGAGCAGGCATTGCTGTGCCGCCAGCTTTCGACCATCGCCCTGGATGCACCGCTGCCCGGCGCCACGCCGCCATTCGCCCGCGGCGAAGCCGACGCGTCTACCCTGCTTGCGCTGTGCGAGGCAATGCGCTTCGGGCCGATGACCCGGCGCCGGCTGCAGACCGCGGCGGGCGTCGAGTTTCCTGCTCCGTAGGAGCGCACTTGGGCGCGATGGCTTTCCGGGGGAACGCCATCGCGCCCAAGTGCGCTCCTACAAACCGGGTGTCGGCGCGGTAGGATCGGGGCATGAATCAAGCCACCGACGAGACGCCCGAACTCCTCTACCAGGGCGAATGGCTGCGCATGGTCAAGCGCGGCCAGTGGGAGTCCTGCGAACGCACCCACGGCAAGGATGGCCTTGCGGTGCTGGTGATCGCGGTGACGCCCGACGACCACGTGCTGTTCGTCGAGCAGTACCGCGTGCCGCTGGGCGCGAAGACGATCGAGATGCCGGCCGGGCTGGTCGGCGACGACGACGCCAGCGACACGCTCGAAAGCGCCGCCCGCCGCGAACTGATCGAGGAAACCGGCTGGGACGCCGCCCGCATCGACGTGCTGCTCGTCGGCCCCACCACCGCCGGCATGAGCAACGAACGCATCGCCTTTGCCCGCGCCCGCGACCTG
>DATCYC010000392.1:0-7187 GCA_036570525.1 Luteimonas sp. | reverse complement strand
CCGGGCGTCGTGGCTGTCGCCCCGAACACCGTGCAGAACCTGGGTCCGGCCGACACCACCATGTACCTGTACCACCGCTTCGCCGCCGCGGGTAACCGCGACAACGAAACCAATGCCAACGTCTACGACGTCCTGCTCGGCTTCCGCGGCACGGTGGGCGACACCGTCGACGTCGATTTCGGCGTGCGCTACAACACCTACCGCTACGACGAGTTCGGCCGCAACTACATCGTCGGTTCGCTCGCCGCGCAGGCGATCAACACGGGCGCGTACAACATCTTCGACCCGGGCGCGACGCCGGTCGACGTGCTGAACTCGATCAAGGCCACGATCACCCGCAACAGCACGTTCACCACCAAGGAAGCCTACGGCAACATCACCTTCAACGACCTGTTCGAGATGGGCGGCGGCAGCGCCGGCCTGGTCGTCGGTGGCGAGTTCCGCAAGGAACAGTACGCCGACACCTACGACTCGCTGTCCTCGGCGGGCGTGGTCCTCGGCAGCGCCGGCGCCTCGTCGGGCGGCGGTCGCGAGGTCAGCTCGATCTACGCGGAAATGCTGCTGCCGTTCACCTCCACCCTCGAGGCCGACATCGCCGGCCGCTACGAGAAGTACTCGGACTACGGCAACAACTTCGCGCCGAAGGTGGCTCTGCGCTGGCATCCGATCGACAGCTTGACCCTGCGCGGTTCGGTGGGTCGCGGCTTCGTCGCCCCGACCCTGAACATCATTACCCAGGAAACGGCGTTCTCGGCCGATCCAATCTTCGATCCGGCCACCTGCCTGTTCTTCGGCGCCGACACCCCGGCCGACTGTGCGGCGTTCGGTGGCGACGACTCGGTCCAGGTCAACGCCTTCCGCGAGAAGGGCGTGGGCCTGGGTGCGGAAGAGTCGACGCAGTACTCGCTCGGCGTGGTCTGGGATGCGACCGACTGGCTGAACATCACCCTCGACTACTGGAACATCAAGATTGAGCAGCGCATCGCGTTCTTCAGCTCGCAGCAGCTGATCAACATCGACAACGGCGATGACCCGACCCCGATGCCGGGCGCGCCGTGCTCACTGACGCGCGACCCGAACCGCGGCAATGCGGTCGTCGAGGTCCACAACTGCTTCTTCAACCAGGGTGAGGTCAAGACCGACGGCCTGGACCTGACGCTGCGCACCAACTTCGACCTCGGTGCCGGCGGCAAGCTCACCAACGTGCTGCAGGCCAGCTGGTCACACGAGTTCACGATCGACGGTGGCGTCGACCAGTCGGGGTTGCAGGGTTTCCCGTCCACCCGCGCAACACTGAACAACCAGTGGAGCCGCGGCGACTGGGGCGTGGGCTACATCGCCCGCTACATCGGCGCCAACGGCACCGGCTCGAGCGCCACCGACAGCTGGCTCACGCATGACCTGCAGGCCAGCGTGGAGTTGCCGTGGAACGCGAAGTTCACGGTCGGCGTCAACAACGTCACCGACAAGATGCCGCAACTGATCGATTTCGCTGGCCGTCCGTTCAACTTCTTCCTGTACGACGCCTACGGCCGCACGCCGTATGCCCGTTACGAACAGCGCTTCTGATCGATCACAACGTTGCAACACAGGAGGGGCCGCTCGGCCCCTCTTCTTTTTCCAGTCGCAACCCCACGCCACCGACCATGCATCGGAACATCGCTGCCGCAGGGCCAATTCGCGAATTGCTGGAAACGCAATCCAGGGCAATGCCCCCGCAGTCTGCGGAACAGCATGTCTGCGCCATGCGGTCCATTGTGGACGCCCGTCAGCGGTGCTTCTCTCTCTCCAGGCAAGGGTGCGCGGGGCTGCAGCCGTTCGAGAACATGCAGCGACAAACGCCCGTCCGCAGACATCGGCCCGACCCTGTTCGGGCCGTTCTTTTTTCAGCAGCCGGCGCCTCCCGCATTCGACATTGGCACCCTCCAACTCGATCGGATTGGCGCTGCAACCGGACCGCTTGCGCGGATAACGTCGTTGCCATGCGAACCAGCAAAGACGGCAACGCGATCCAGTCAATCGACGCACACGTCGGCGCCGTGCGGTATCACGCCCTGCACTTCGCCGGTTCGCTTCAGCTCGATCCAGACCAGGGGCAAGCCCTGCATGTCGTCCATGCCTGCGGACGCGGCACGCGACTGCAGGTGCCGGCTGGATGGCTGTCCCTGCACCTGCCTTTGTCGGGACGACTCCAGTTCGAGTCCGCCGAAGGCTATTGGGTACTCCCTGCCGGCCGCCTGCAGCCATGGCGCGACGGCTCGATCCGCGTGAGTTGCCATGCTCCCGACCTGTGGCTGGCGCTGTCCGGTCCGCTGGCGGTGTGGCAGCGTCACCTGCAAATGCTTGGCCACGGATGTCCGGAGATCTTCCCGCAGGCCTGCGCATGCCCCCGCGACCTGCGCCGGCTGCTGGTCAGGCTGGCGCGCGTGGCACGCGGGGGCGTAACGACGGGCTGCGATCCAGCCATGCTGGTCGAGGCCATCTGCACCGCCATGATCGAGCAGCAGCGCGACCTTTCCGCACGCGTCGTCCGCTGCAGCGGGCGCACCCTGCAGCGGCGCCAGCAGACCATGCTCCGCTTGCTGCGCGTCCGTCACCTGATCGAGAGCAGCGGTGACGAACGATCCGACCTGGCACGGCTGGCGCGCAGCGCCAACTATTCTCCCTGGCACCTGATTCGCGTTCACCGCGATGTGTTCGGCGAAACACCGTCCGAATACGCCGCCAGGCTGCGATTGCAGCATGCCTGGTCGCTGGTCCGAGACACGAAGACTTCGATCTGCGAGATCTCGGAAGCGCTTGGTTTCGAGAGCCAGAGCGCATTTTGTCGTTCGTTCAAGAAGACGTTCGGCTGCACCACGACACAGGCACGAAGCGCGCAGGACGAAGCGGGCGCGCTGGCGGCATGAGTCGGACACCCGATGGCCGGCTCAGCGATCTGCATTCGCGCGGACAGGTTGCCCCTGAGGGCGCGACCGGCGAAAGCATCCGGCCACGCCTTGACCGGAAGACGTCGGGGCGCAAGCCAGGCCTTCGGCTTGCGAGCGTGCCCGCGCGCGCCCGGTTCGTCGTCAGTGCCCGCCGTCGAGCGCCTTCAGTTCGCTGACCAGCGCCGCCCCCATCTCCGCGCCGTCGCCGTAGAGCATGCGGGTGTTGTCGGCGTAGAACAGCGCGTTCTCGATGCCGGCGAAACCGGTGCCCTTGCCGCGCTTGATGACGATGGTGTTCTTCGAATCGACCACGTCGAGGATCGGCATGCCGTAGATCGGGCTGGCCGGGTCGGTCTTCGCCACCGGGTTGACCACGTCGTTGGCGCCGATCACCAGCGACACATCGGTGTTGGCGAATTCGGGGTTGATGTCGTCCATGTCGACGATCAGGTCGTAGGGCACGCCGGCTTCGGCCAGCAGCACGTTCATGTGCCCGGGCATGCGCCCGGCGACGGGATGGATCGCGAACTTCACCTTCACCCCGCGATCCATCAGCTTCTTCGCCAGTTCCCAGATCTTGTGCTGCGCCTGCGCAACGGCCATGCCGTAGCCGGGCACGATCACCACGCGCTCGGCGAAGGCCATCATCGCGGCGACGTCGCCGGCTTCGATCGGCTTCTGCGAGCCGGAAATCTCCTGTGCTTCGCCGCCTCCGCCGAAATTGGAGAACAGCACGCTCTTGATCGAGCGGTTCATCGCCTTGGCCATCAGCCGCGTCAGCAGCATGCCGGCCGCGCCGACCATCATCCCGGCGATGATCAGCGCCTCGTTGCCGAGCACGTAGCCCTCGAACGCAACCGCAAGGCCGGTCAGCGCGTTGTACAGCGAGATCACCACCGGCATGTCGGCGCCGCCGATGGGCAGCGTCATCAGCACGCCCAGCGCGAGCGCGGCGACGAAGAACGCGACGATCATGGGCACGCCGAGCGAATGCACGACGATGCCGCCCAGCACCACCGTCGCGATCGCGACCGCGGCGTTGAACAGCTGCTGGCCCGGGAACGTGTAGCGCTTGTCCATGCGCCCGTCGAGCTTGGCCCAGGCGATCACCGAACCCGACAGCGACACCGAGCCGATCAGTGCGCCGAGCACGCCCAGCACCAGGGTGGTCATCGACGGCGCCGCGCCGACGCCGGAAAACCGCAGCAGTTCCACCGCTCCGATCGCCGCCGCCGAGCCGCCGCCCATGCCGTTGAACAGCGCCACCATCTGCGGCATGTCGGTGATCGCCACCTTCTTGCCCCAGAACCAGGTCAGCGCGATGCCGATGATGGCCGCGGCCACGATCAGGCCGAGGTTGTGCAACCCGGGCAGGAACAGCGTGGCCACGGTTGCGATCACCATGCCCAGCCCAGCCCAGCGGATGCCGCTACGCGCGGTGAGCGGCGATGCCATGCGCTGCAGGCCGAGCAGGAACAGGGTCGCGGCAATCAGATAGCTGGACTTGACGACCAGCGACAGGATTTCGGGCGTGGTCATGGGGTCGGCTCCTGCTGCGAGCGCGCAAGCCCGGTCACCGCCGTCATGCCTTGTCCCCCGGCTTCCTGCTCGACTTGAACATGTCCAGCATCCGCTCGGTCACCACGTAGCCGCCTGCGGCGTTGCCCGCGCCCAGCAGCACCGCGGCGAAGCCGATCACCTTCTCCAGCGTGGTGTCGGCGTGGCCGAGCACGACCATGGCGCCGATCAGGACGATGCCGTGGATGAAGTTGCTGCCCGACATCAGCGGGGTGTGCAGGATCACCGGCACCCGCGAGATGATCACGTTGCCGGCGATCGCCGCCAGCATGAAGATGTACAGCGCCACGAAACCGTCGCCCATCGCCGCTCTCCCCACCCAGTTGCCCGCATCATAACCGGCCGGGCGCGGGCTGCAGGGGCCACGGTTGCGATCGCCGCGCGCGGATGTCAACCCGGCGCCTTGGGGCGCGTTCCCATGCCCGACCCCACTGCACGCCGTACCCGATGACATGCCGCAGGCCGCGCTCCACGCCCGCAAGTCCCACGCCCCGCCCCGTCGCGCGGTTCGGCCGGTCGTGCCCGGGACAGCACGCGTTGTCCGCGCAGCCGCTAAGCTCGACGGCGTGAGTACCGGAGCCCGCGCCATCGCCGATCCGCCTGTCCGCGACGCCGAAGCGCCGGCGGATGCCACGCTCGACGCCTTCCTGGCCGGCGTCGGCCCGCGCGCGTTCCGCTTCGCCGAGGCCGGCCTGCGCCACCGCGAGGACGCGATGGACGCGGTGCAGGAGGCAATGATGAAGATGCTCGCCTACCGCGAGCGCCCGGCCGACGAATGGACGCCGCTGTTCTGGAGCATCCTGCGCAGCCGCATCATCGACGTGCAGCGGCGGCGGACGTTCCGGCTCGGCTGGCTGGGCGGCAGCCCGGCCGGCGGCGAGGACAGCAGCCTGGACTGGGCCGACGACGGCCCCGGCCCGTCGCGCGCCCACGATGGGCGCGAGGCCTACGCACGGCTGCTGACGGCGCTGCGCGAACTGCCGCGGCGCCAGCGCGAGGCGTTCACGCTGCGCGTGCTGGAGGAGTTCGACGTCGCCGACACGGCGCGGATCATGAAATGCAGCGAGGGCTCGGTGAAGACGCACCTGTCGCGCGCCCGGGCCGCGCTGCAACGGCAACTGGAGGATTTCGCATGAACCACGACAACCGCGACGCACGCTTCGACGCGGCGATGCGGCAGCTGCACGAGTCGGCGGTCGACCGGGTTTCCGGGCGCACGCGGCTGCAGCTGCAGCAAGCCCCCCGCACGGCGCCCGCCGCGTCGCTGGCGCGGCCGCACCGCCTTGCCTGGCCGCTGGCGGCCTCGTTCGCCGCGGTGCTGGCACTGATGATCGGCATGCAGCTGTGGAACGAGCCCGCGCCCACGCCGGTCGCGCCGGCGACCGTCGTTGCCGACACCGGTACCGACGCCGACATCGACGCCGTTCTCGACGAGAACCCCGACCTCTACCTGTGGCTTGCGTCCAACGACGCATATGCCCTGGCGATGGAGTAAGCCATGCGCGCCCTTCCGATCCTTGCAGTTGTCCTGGCCGCCCTGATGCCCTGCGCGGCGATGGCGATCTCCCCGCCACCTGCCGAGCCAGAAGACACCGCCACGCCGATGCCCGCCTGGGAACAGCTCACGCAGGCGCAGCGCGACGCGGTCATCGCGCCACTGCGCGCGCGCTGGAACGACAACCCCGAAAAGCGCGGGCGCATGTACAGGCACGCGCAACGCTGGCAGGACATGACCCCGGAACAGCGCGAGCGCGCGCACCGCGGCATGAAGCGCTGGAGGCACATGGACCCCGAACAGCGGGAACAGGCACGCGCGCTGTTCCACAAGATGCGCGGCATGTCGAAGGAAGACCGTAGCGAACTGCGCAAGCAGTGGCACGCGATGACGCCGGAACAGCGCCGGCAGTGGGTGGAGCAGAACGCGCCCGAAGAGCCCTGAGCCGGCGGGCGATACCTGTAGGAGCGGCGGAAGCCGCGAGCCTTTGCCTTGGCCCCTCCCCCTGCGAAGGCAGGGGGAGGCTGGGAGGGGGTGCCCACGGTTCGCGCTGATCCGGAAGACACCCCTCCCCAACCCTCCCCTGCCTTCGCAGGGGAGGGCGCAAGAGCTCGCGGCTTCCGCTGCTCCTACAAAAGCAGTGGGTGGATCAGCCGGCCGGTCGCTCCGGCCAGACGGTCTTTGCCAGCAGCTCGTCCTCCCAGTCGAACACCAGCGCGCCGTCCTTGAGCAGCAGCGAGACGAAGTTGAACACGTTGCGCGCGTACATCTCGCTGGCGTGCAGCGCGCCGCTGCTGGCCAGGTCCAGCGGACCGGCGACGGTGACGCCGTTGCTGTCGATGGTCTCGCCCGGCTGCGTCAGCTCGCAGTTGCCGCCGGTCTCCGCGGCCAGGTCGACGATCACGCTGCCGGGCTTCATGCCGGCCACCATCGCTGTGGAAATGATCTTCGGCGCCGGGCGCCCGGGCACCGCGGCGGTGCAGACGATCACGTCGATGCCCTTGAGGTGTTCGCCCAGCCGGCGCTGCTGCTCGGCGCGCTCTTCGTCGGTGAGCTGGCGCGCATAGCCGCCCTCGCCCGCGGCGCTGACGCCAAGGTCGAGGAACTTGCCGCCCAGCGATTCGATCTGCTCCCGCGTCTCCGGGCGCACGTCGAAGCATTCGACCTGCGCGCCTAGGCGCCGG
>DATCYC010000391.1:0-2743 GCA_036570525.1 Luteimonas sp. | reverse complement strand
AGGCCGGCATGCGCCTGCTCGCCCGGAGGCGTGTGCACGGTGAACTTCAGGTACACCCGCGACCCGGGCAGCTTGCGCGTCGAATACACCAGCTCGCCGTCCTGCTCGCGTTCGTAAAGCGTGCCGCTGAACACCCCCATCTCACCCCACAGGTTCGGCGTCTGCACGGCGTTGTCGTCTATGTGTTTCGCCACGCACTTCGAACCCGGTTCGGGCGCGGTGGCCAGGCTGACCGTGCCGTCGCGCACGCAGCGGTAGACGGTCCGCGCCTGCGCATCGAAGACAGTCGCCAGCAGCACGACCGCGGGCAGGACAAGCCAGGCGCGCACATCGGATTCCTTCCCGGAACAGGTCAGGCATGATCCCGCATCCGTGCGATCACCACGTCAACGCCGCAGCAAGGCCTCCAGCCGCGCCGCGCCATGGGCATCCGGCGCGGAATCGGGCAGTTCCGTCGCCGGATATCCGCATTCGTCGCCTGCCGCTTCCTCTCTCCGGCCGCATCGCTATCCTCGCTCCATGACCACCGCACCGGCAGCGCCATGACCGCCTTCTCCTTCGTCACCCGCCACGTCTTCGCCTGGTGCGTCTTCTACCTGGTGGTGCTGCTCATGTGGACGAGCTTCGGCCTGCCGGAGTTCCCGGTCGTGCTGCTGTGGATGATCACGCTCGCGTTCGTGATCCCCGACGTGATCTCGCACATCCACCGCGTGGGCATGATCGTCGGCCAGAAGCCCACCGCCGAGCAGCTGCGCAACCGGCAGCGCCGCCAGGTCGAGGTGCCCTTCCCCGCCGACGAGGGTTTCGCCCTGGTCGATGCGGCGCTGCGCGAGCTGCCGCGCGTGGTCGACGTCGAATCGGCGCGCGACAGCCTGCGCGTGCGCGCCGGCATCGACCGCCCCGATCCGTACGGCGCGCACGGCCGCTTCGACCCGGTGCACCGGGTCGACCGCAAGCTCGGTGGCAAGCGCGACATCGTGGTCGCCACCGTGGTGCCCGGCGGCGACACCTCCAGCATCACCCTGGCCTGCGAACCGGAAACCGCGTCGTGGACCGACTGGCTGCGCGTCGACCACGGCGCCAACCTGGAGACGATCGAGGCGATCACCCGCGCCATCACCCGCCGCGTCGCCGAACATCGCCGCGGCGAGAAGGAGGTGGTGCGCGACACCGCCAGCGCCAGGGAGCTGAGCGAGGCGAAGCTGAGCCTGCTCAACGCGCAGGTCGAACCGCACTTCCTCTACAACACCCTGGCCAGCGCGCAGGCGCTCACCCGCAGCGACCCGCAGCGCGCCGACGCGATGCTCGGCCACCTGATCGCCTACCTGCGCCGCTCGCTGCCGCGCAACCTCGACGGGCAGTCGACGCTGGGCGAGGAGCTCGAACGCGCAGTCGCCTACCTCGAGATCCTCAAGATCCGCATGGGCTCGCGGCTGTCGACCCAGGTCGACGTGCCCGAAGCGCTGCACGCGGTGCCGTTCCCGTCGATGATGCTGCAGACGCTGGTGGAGAACGCGATCAAGCACGGGCTGGAGTCCAAGCCCGGCGGCGGCACGGTCTGGATCCGCGCCACCGGCGGCAGCCGGGAAGTGTCGGTCACCGTCGCCGACGACGGCCGCGGCTTCAACGCCGAGAGCAGCGGCACCGGCATCGGCCTGAAGAACGTGCGCGAACGCCTGCGCCTGGCCTACGGCAACGCCGCCCACTTCAGCATCTCCGCCAATTTCCCCGACGGCGTGGCCGCCACCATCACGCTGCCGGCAGGCACCACCCAGGACCACGGCCATGTCGACTGACACCGACGCCAGCACCGCCCCGACCTGCGTCATCGCCGAGGACGAGGAGATCCTGCGCAGCGCGCTCGAGTCGCTGCTGCGCGAGGCATGGCCGGAGCTGTCGATCGTCGCGTCCTGCGACGACGGCGGCAGCGCGGTCGAGGCGATCGCCGAACACCAGCCGGACGTGGCCTTCCTCGACATCCGCATGCCCGGCCTGACCGGCCTGGAAGTCGCCTCGGCCGCGGCCGACACCAGCCCGCGGACGCAGGTGGTGTTCGTCACCGCCTACGACCAGTACGCCATCGACGCCTTCGACAACGGCGCCGTCGACTACCTGCTCAAGCCGGTGACGCGCGAACGCCTGGACGCGACGGTGCAAAGGCTGCAGGTGCGCGCGGCCGGCGCGCACCCCGACGCCGCCACGCTGGCCGCGCTGATCCGCCAGCTCGACGCCAACCGCGTCCCGGACAAGACCCCGCTGTCGTGGATCACCGCCAGCGCCGGCAAGGACACGCGCCTGATCCTGGTCGAGGACGTGGCCTACTTCCGCGCCGACAACAAGTACACCACCGTGATGACCGCCGAGGGCGAAGCGCTGCTGCGCACGCCGATCCGCGAGCTGCTCGGCCTGCTCGACCCGGCGATGTTCAAGCAGGTGCACCGCTCGACCATCGTCAACCTCAAGGCGATCGCGTCGATCGCACGCGACGACAGCGGCCGCGGCACGATCCGGCTCAAGCAGCGGCCCGAGACGCTGGCGGTCAGCCAGCCGTTCATGGCCCTGTTCCGCAACATGTGACAAGCGCGCCGCCCGGACGAACCATTCGTCCGTGCTTCCCACGCCATCGCGACACCCGCAAGGAGATCCCAATGCGCACCGCCATCCTGCTCGCCACGCCGCTGTTGCTGCTGGCCGGCTGCAAGATCGACGCCGGCACGACCACGATCACCAACGTGTCGATCGA
>DATCYC010000390.1:0-12668 GCA_036570525.1 Luteimonas sp. | reverse complement strand
CGGCCGAAGATCACGGTCGTCGCCAATGCGCCACCGTTCCCGGGCAGGCCGCGGATGCGTTCGGCCAGCTTCATCGCGAGCAGCGAACTGCCGCCGAGCTCGAAGAAATTGTCGTGGCGGCCGGCACGATCGACGTCAAGCAGTTCGGCGAACGCTTGGCACAACGCCTGCTCGAGCTCGTCGACTGCCGGCTCGTACGCCACCGCGAGTTCGGGCCGGCCGCGCTCGGGCGCCGGCAGGGCGCGCCGGTCCAGCTTGCCGTTCGCGGTAACCGGCATCGCGTCGAGCAGCACATAGCGCGCGGGCACCATGAAGTCGGGCAGCGCCGCGGCCAGGAAGGCGCGCAGACTGGGGGCGGTCGGCGCTTCGCCCTGGCATACGTAGTAGGCCACGAGCTGCTTGCCACCCACGCTGTCGTCGCGTGCGATGACGGCACAGGACTTCACGCCTGCATGTCCGGCTAGCGTCGCCTCGATCTCGCCGGGTTCGATGCGGAACCCGCGGATCTTGACCTGGTGGTCGGCGCGGCCAACGAACTCGATGCTGCCGTCGGGCAGGTAGCGTACGCGGTCGCCGGTGCGGTACAGGCGCCCGTCGGGCGGTCCGAACGCATCAGGAACAAAGCGTTCGGCGGTAAGGTCGGTGCGGCCGAGGTAGCCACGCGCCACGCCCTCCCCGCCGACATGCAGTTCGCCTACGACTCCCGTCGGTACCGGTTCACCGCGGGAGTTCAGGATGTAGACGCTGGTGTCGGCGATCGGGCGCCCGATCGGGATCGATGTCGCGCCCGCAGGCACGTCGTCGATGCGATGGGTGCAGGTGAAGGTGGTGCATTCGGTCGGCCCATAGCCGTTGTGCAGCGCCACCCCTGGCGCCGCTCCACGCATGCGGCGCACGTGGTCGACCGACAGCGCTTCACCACCGGTGAACAGCTCCTGCAGGCCGGACAGTCGACGCGGATCCTCATCAACCACTGCGTTGAACAACGCTGCGGTCAACCAGGCTGTCGTCACGCCGTGGCGCTGGATCGTCGCTTCCAGCCCGGCGCCGGTCGGCAGCTGCTCGTCGTGCACCACCACGCAGCCGCCGTTGAGCAGCGGGCCCCACAGTTCCAGCGTCGAAGCATCGAAGCCCAGGGGCGCAGCGTGGAGCATCCGCGTCCGCGAACCGAGTTCGATGTAGTCGACGTCGCAAACCAGGCGCAGGATCGAGCGGTGGCGAATCTCGACGCCTTTCGGCGTACCCGTCGAGCCGGACGTGTACATGACGTAGGCCAGCGCATCGCCATCGATGCCTGCGTTGGCATCGGCATCGGCATCGGCATTGGCATCGGCTTCAATCGAATCAGAACCATCGTCGACCACGATGCGGCACAACGTGCGCTTCGGCAGAAGGTCGCGCTGCGCGCAATCAAGCAGCGCTACCCGCACGCCGGCGTCGTCCAGGGTGAAGGCGAGCCGCTCCTCGGGCTGCGAAACGTCCAGCGGCAGGTAACCGGCACCCGCCTTGAGCGTGGCCAGCACCGCGACCACGGCCCCCGCCGAACGCTCCATGGCGACTGCCACCACATCGCCAGCCACGACGCCTTCCGCACGCAGGCGTGAGGCAAGCCCGGCGGCGCGCCGGTCGAGCTCTGCATAGGTGAACGACTTGGTCGCGTCGACCACGGCCAGTGCATCGGGCGAACGGTGGCGCATTTCCTCGAACCGGCCCTGCACGGTGTCGCGAAGCGAGCGTGGGCGCGCAGTGTCGTTCCAGTCATGCAGCTGGCGATCAAGCTGCGCAGGATCGACGATGTCGATCCCATTCAGGGCGCCGTCGCGGTTGGCAAGCAATCCGGCGATCGCGCGCAGCACGGCGTCGGCAAGCAGCGCGGCGGCTTCGGAATCCAGTGGCGCGCGGTACCGGATTGCGAGCGACGGCGCATTGGCCGATGTCGAGATGGTCCACAGTGAACTCGGCGCCTCATCGGCGAAATCGACCTCGGCTCCGGCCGCCGATGCGGCCCATGCAACCGGCGCAAGCGATTCGACCCGTCCCAATGCGCCGGTCTGCAGCAACAGGGATTCGACTCGTGCTGCACGGGTGACATGGAGCCCCCCCTGGCGGTTGCCGAGCGGGCTGACCAGCGTGGCAACGACCACGTCCGCTCCGGTCAACCGGGCCTCGGCGATCGCCAGCGCCGCGCACAGCAGGATATCGGTATCCACGCCTGTAGCCAGGGCCGTCGCCCAGTCACGCGCCAGCGGCGGCGGGAACGCGACGTCGCAGGCGCCCTCGCCTGCCTGCCCGGTTGCGGCCAGGGGCAAGACGTCGAGCAGTCCGGCTTCTTCCCGCTGCGCCGGCGATATCGGGGCCTGGCGATTCATCGGATGCCCGTTGCACGAATGCACGGCATGTTTGTCCGCTCCGTGCTCATGAAGCCAGGACCTCGGCGAACTCCAGCGGTTCGGGCGCGCGCGACAGGCGCGCCGCGATCGCATGGGTCGTTGTATCGAACAGCGATGCGGGCTTGACCGCCGGCGGCGTGACTTTCAGTTTGCGCATCAGTGCATGCGACCTGTGCAGCAGCGCGTCGCGGCGCGTGGCATCGGTGTAGTAGGTGAAGCTGGCGGTGATCGACGGTTCGCTGCCGTTCTCGACCATGTGCGGGCTGGTCGACGGCATGTACGCACCCTGTCCGGGTTCCAGGTCGAACACGCGTGCCCGCTCGCGGAACTCCTCGCGCCACCGCAGCAGGTAGCGTTCGTTGCTCAGATGGAACAGGTCGCGCGAATGCTCGCTCGCAACCACGGTGTCGCGGTGGTCCCAGACGTAGATGCGCTTCCTGCCGTGGATCTGCAGGATGAAGTTGTGCTCCTTGTCGAAGTGGAACGGCGTGACCGTGTTCGGCGAGGTGATGAAGATCCAGCCTCCGCGGTGGCACATTCCCGGGTCGACGGCTTCCACACCCGGGCGCACGCTTTCGAGGACTTCGCCGACCAGTCGGCGGTAAACCGGATCGATCTGCACGTTGAGCAGCGACGTCCACGCCTTGGCATCCGCAATCGAGCGCAGGGTGTCGGTTGCCGACTTCGGATTGGGGAACAGTTCGGGCGCAGAGTTGAATGGCGTGCCCGGCTTGGCGCCGCTCGCGTGGCTGCGGATGCTGCCCCGCGCCTCGAGGCGCCCGCCCAGCGCCAGCAGTTCATCGAGCTGTAGCAGCGGATGGCCCGACAGGTGGTGCCGGACGGCCATGATGCGCCATGGATCGAAGGCCTGGGGATCGAAGTCGATCCACGGTCCAGCTCGGTACGCCGTTTCTGGCAACCGAACCAAGTCCTCGCTGATGGCATTCATGGGATCCCCGCACGCACGTTGCTCGCATGTGGGGAAACGGCTGCCGGTCACCAACCCGGCCATGGGATGGGCCGGGACACGTGCGGCGGCATGCCGGGAGGATGGTCGTGCGGGAGGTCGGAGAAGACGCGGGGATCACCTGGTTTGCAGGCGAACCAGTCGGAAAATCGGCATTGAATGGATCCGTCCTCATCGGGTCGCGGCCCGAAACAGCGCAGGTGACCTACTGGCTGCGCCAGCGGCTGTTGCGCAGCAGCACGAAGCCGCTCGGTGTCCGCGCCAGGATGTCGGACCGCTGGCGCGACCTATCGCGCGCCGCGCCTGAACATCACCACCTCCACCGTCTGCAGCAGGATCATCAGGTCCAGCAGCAGCCCGTGGTTCTTCACGTAGAACAGGTCGAACTTCAGCTTCTCCTCGGCATCGCGCACCGAGGCGCCGTACGGGTAGCGCAGCTGCGCCCAACCCGTCAGGCCCGGTTTCACCGAATGCCGCACGCTGTAGTAGCGGATCTCGCGTTTGAGCTGGTCGACGAACTGCGGGCGCTCGGGCCGCGGGCCGACGAAGCTCATCTCGCCGCGCAGCACGTTGAAGAGCTGCGGCAGCTCGTCCAGCCTCGTCTTGCGGATGAACGCGCCGACGCGGGTCACGCGGTCGTCGTTGGTGGCCGCCCAGCGCGCCACGCCATCGCCCTCGGCATCGGTGCGCATGCTACGAAACTTGACCAGGCTGAAACCTTGCCCGCTCTCGCCGACGCGCACCTGCCGGTACAGCACCGGCCCCTTCGACTCGAGCCGGATGCACAGCGCGACGACCAGCATCGCTGGCCAGCTCACCAGCAACAGCAGGCTGGCGGCAACGACATCGAAGAACCGCTTGCTGAGCATCCGAGGCAATGAATGGTCGAAGCCGCCCGAGAACACCAGCGCCGACGGTTCGACGACGTTGAGCTTGATCATCCCGGCTTCGCGCTCGAAGAACCCAGCCAGGTCGATGACGTTCACGCCCCTCTGCGCGCAGGCCAGCATCTCCTCCATTGGCAGCCCGCCGCGGCGCTCGTCGGGCGCGACCACGATTTCGTGGATGCCAAGCGCTTCTGTCGATTGCAACAAGCCGAGGCCAGGATCGAGCAGCAGCCTGTCCGGAACGACCACCGCCTGGCCAGGGACCGGAATGAAGCCGACGATGTTGAACGACTGGCGATCGCTGCTGCGGCGCAGGCGGCTGTTGATCAGGTCCGCGTTCGTCCCGGCCCCGTACACCAGCACCCGGCGCTTGAAGACCTCGGCGCCGAACAGGTGGTACGAACCCATGCGCAGCAGGTAGATGCCGAGGAACCCGATCATCAGCGAAAGCGCCAGCACACCGCGGCCGATATAGGTCTGTGGCACCACGTAGTACAGCACGAGCAGCGCGATCCCGCCGAAGGCGAAGGACAGCAGCAGGCGCAGCAGGAAGTCGATGCGGTTCTGGCGCACGTGCGCCTGGTAGAGGCCGAACGCAGCCATCGCTGTGGCCATGACCAGGGCCACCACGAAGCTGCGCAGTGGCGCGGTCTGGATGTAGGCGTCACGCCCGACGTTGTCGCCCAGAAAGCGCAGCCAGACGCCGCCGGTCACGGCCAGCATGAGCAGCGCCATCTCCATCACCCAGAGCATGCGCATCGCGCGTACCGAACGGCTCGATCGCATCGCTTTCATTCGCCCGCCCCTGGTCGGCCAACGACCGCAGGATGGCGCCAGCCAATCGTCCGCGATGAAACGGCTTCAACCCATCGGGTCGCGGGCACACCTGCTTCCGGAATCTTCACACACCCCCCTGTACCCATCGCCCGCCACCGAGGGAACAGCCCCTGGTACTTGCCTGGTGTCTATCCGAACGCGCCATCGCGCCACGACAGGACACCGGGAGTGTGCGGCGCAGGTACGGGGTCAGCCGGGGGGCGTCAGCCAGACGCTGGCGATCGGCCCCGGGGCCGCGGCGACTGCCGCCAGGCACCCCTCCGCCCCGTCGAACAGCCGGATCACTGCCGATCCGGTCCGGACATCCCCGGGTAGCGCGAGCACGCGGTCCGCGGGCGCCTCGAACCGATCCATCTCGATCGCCATCCCGATCCCGGCCGCCTTCAGCAGCGCCTCCTTGCGCACCCACAGCGACAGCAGCTCCCGCTCGCGTTCCGCGCCGGACAGCGCCGCCATCTCGGCCAGTTCACGGGGATGGCAAACGCGGCCGGCGATCCCCTCCATGTCGCGGGCCCGGCTGGCCGGCTCGATGTCGATGCCGACCGGACCGGTTCGAGAAACCGCAATCGCGACAAGCCCCTCCGCGTGGCTGAGACTGGTCTCGACAGGGGTGCCAGTCACAACGGGGCAACCACGCCCGTCGCGACCGAGCAGTACACCCGCAGGCGCGCACTCCAGCACTGCCGACAGCATCAGCCGATGGAAAGCGTAGGCCAGCGTGGCGAGGTCGCGATCGACGGCGCGCCGCTTGCGCTGGACGCGCGCGCGCTCCTCGGCATCCAGCATCGCGAAGGCCTTGGACGTCCAGCGCGACCACGCGTCCGTTGCAACGAAGCCGACCAGCGTCCCGCCACGGACGGCAAGGAGCCAGTCCCGGGGTGGCAAAGCCTGTGCGAATGCGATGTGCAGATCCATCGAGAAATCATCGCCGTGAATGGTGCCGCGCGCCATGGCACGACAGCGCCCGTGGGAATCTCTCCGAAAAATGGCCAAAACAAAAGCCGGAACATGTCCCCAGGTGAATGTTCCCACCGTTGTATCCCACAGTCCTCATCGAAGCGAGCCACTGCCCATGCAACCGGAGCCGAACACCTTCCGCTCGCTGCTTGGCCGCAGCGGACTGTACGCATTGGAATTGCCCGCGCTAAGGCCGGTGTCGGAGCCGTGGCGCCGCCACCTGTTCCGCCGTCCCTACGGCGCGGAAAACGACTACTACGGCGTCTATCCGACGTTCGCCGCCGCCCGGGATGCAGCCAATTCGCTATCGACCAGGGAACTGCCCGCCAGCTACGACATCGAAGCCGCCGGGCGTCTGTACCGGGACCACATGCAACGCATCCGGGTCAGCGACTATCCGCTGGTGTTCTGGCTCGGGCGCCTGATTGCCGACGGGCAGCGCAGCGTCTTCGACCTCGGGGGGCACATCGGCGTGAGCTACTACGGATTCCGCAAGTACATCGACTATCCACCGGACTTGTCCTGGACCATCCACGACCTGCCTTCCGTGATGGCGGCAGGCAGGCGCTGGGCGCAGGGCCACGATGCCGAGCGCCAGCTCTCCTTCATCGACTCGGTGGAGCATGCAGACGGCCAGGACATCCTGTTGAGCACCGGCGCCCTGCAGTACCTCGACTACACGCTTCCGGAACTCCTGCAGCGATTGCGGCGCAAACCGCGGCACGTGCTCGTCAACCTGACTCCGATGCATCCAGACCGCAGCTTTTTCACCCTGCAGAACCTGAGCATTGCGATCTGCCCGTACCGGGTGATGTCGGTCCCGGAATTCACCGAGGGCATGCAATCGCTGGGGTATCGCGTCGTTGACCACTGGCAATCACCTGAACGCCACCTGCGCGTGCCGTTCGAACCTGGCTGCACCGTCGACAGCTATCACGGCTTCCATTTCGAGCTCGCCGCCTGACAGCACGGCATGGAGCGGCGGAATCGCCACACAAAAAAGCCGGCGAATCGCTTCGCCGGCTTTCGTGTTGTCACTGGCGCGCCCGGAGAGATTCGAACTCCCGACCCCCAAGTTCGTAGCCTGGTGCTCTATCCAGCTGAGCTACGGGCGCGCATGAAACAGAAGCGGAATTTTGCCGGAATACCGGCGGTTCCGTCAATCTCGACAATCTCCCTTGGTCGTTCCCTTGGCCATGCCCCGCGGTTTTGACAGGGACTGGAGAAAGGCTCCGCGGGTATTGTCTGGAACTGGCGGAGAGTGAGGGATTCGAACCCTCGATAGAGCTATAAACCCTATACTCCCTTAGCAGGGGAGCCCCTTCAGCCACTCGGGCAACTCTCCGGACCTGCCGGTCCGGCAATCACCGGGCCGGAACAGGACGCGAAGAATACCGGGTCATTCGGGGTCCGGCAAATCTTCCTTCGAAGCGGGGGGCTTCGCGCCGGACTCTGCATCTTCGCCGCGCTGGATGCGCTCGTAGATTTCCTCGCGGTGAACGGCCACGTCCTTCGGCGCCGTGATACCGATGCGCACCTGGTTGCCCTTGACGCCGAGCACGGTCACGGTCACCGAGTCTCCGATCATCAGGGTTTCGCCGACGCGGCGGGTGAGGATCAACATTTATCCGTCTCCATGAGTCCCGTCCGCGCAGGCGGACCGGCACGTCCTCCGGCTTGATTGCCGGAAAAACGCTTACAGTTCTGTGAAACGAACGATGTTAAGGGCTGCGAACGGCCAGCGGCAAGCTCCAGAAGTCACTGCTTGTGGCGTCATTCATGCAGCCGCGACGCCACCCAGCCGGCGACGCCGCCAAGCGCCAGCCCGAGGGCAGGCCCGTCCTCGCCGCCGCCCTGGGCAAGGTCCGGACGGCCGCCACCCTTGCCGCCGATCTGGCCGGCAATGTGGGCCAGCAGTTCGCCGGCCTTGATCCGCTTCAGCGCCGCCCCGCCGACGCCGGCCACCAGAGCGGCCTTGCCGCCGCTGGCGCCGGCCAGCACCACCACGGTGTCGCCGAGCTGCTGTTTGAGGCGGTCGACGGCCTCGCGCAGCGCCTTGGCGTCGAAGCCTTCCAGCCGCGCGGCAAGGACCTTGATGCCGCCGACCTCGACCGCGCCGGATGCAAGGTCCGCGGTCGCGCCGCTGGCGGCCTTGGCCTTCAATGACTCCAGCTCGCGCTCGAGCCTCTTCTGCTTCTCCAGCAGTGCGCGCAGCTTGTCGGCCGCCTCCGCCGTGGTGCCGCCCAGCAGCTGCGCGGCCTCGCCCAACCGTCGCTCTTCGGCAGCAACGTGGTCGAGCGCACCCTGCCCGGTCACCGCCTCGATCCGGCGCACGCCGGCCGAGACGCCGCCCTCGGACACGATCTTGAACAGGCCGATGTCGCCGGTGCGCGAGACGTGGGTGCCGCCGCACAGCTCGGTGGACGTATCGCCCATGCGCAGCACGCGCACGCGCTCGCCGTACTTCTCGCCGAACAGGGCCATCGCGCCGAAGTCCAGCGCCTCCTGCATGTCCATGTGCCGCACCTCGGCACCGTGGTTGGCGCGGATCTCGGCGTTGACCCGGCGCTCGACCTCGGCCAGCTCCGCAGCCGTCACCGGCTGGAAGTGCGAGAAGTCGAAGCGCAGGCGGTCGGGAGCGACCAGCGAGCCTTTCTGGGTGACGTGCGTGCCCAGCACCTGGCGCAGCGCCGCGTGCAGCAGGTGCGTGGCGCTGTGGTTGAGGATGGTCGCGCCGCGGCGCGCGCCGTCGACCGAGGCGACGAGGTGGTCGCCGACCTTCAGCGTGCCGGCTGCAAGCTTGCCCAAGTGGCCGTGGAACTGGCCGGCGTACTTCTGGGTGTCGGCCACGGCGAAGCGCACGCCCTGCTCGTCCAGCTCGCCAGTGTCGCCGACCTGGCCGCCGGACTCGGCGTAGAACGGGGTGCGGTCGAGGAACACCACGGCCTCGTCGCCGGTCTCGATCGAATCGACCGGGCGCCCTTCGCGCAGCAGCGCGACCACTTCGAGGCCACCTGCGGTAAGCGCGTCGTAGCCGAGGAATTCCGTCGGCTGCAGCTTCGCGACCAGGTCGGCCGGCAGGCCTGCGCTGGAGGAGAACTTGCCCGCCGCACGTGCGGTCTCGCGTTGATGCTCCATCGCCGCGTCGAAGCCGGCCATGTCGACCGACAGGCCGCGCTCGCGGGCAATGTCGGCGGTCAGGTCGACCGGGAAGCCGTAGGTGTCGTAGAGGCGGAACGCATCGGCCCCGGGGATCGTCCCGCCGCTGCGCGCGGCGACCTCGTCGAAGATGCGCATGCCGGAATCCAGGGTTTCGGCAAAGCGTCCTTCCTCGGCCTTGAGCGCGCGTTCGACCAACTCGCGGTTGCGCGTGAGCTCCGGATAGGCGGCGCCCATCAGCTCGTCGACGGTGGCGACCAGCTTGTGGAAGAACGGTTCGCGCACGCCCAGCATCCAGCCATGGCGCAGCGCGCGGCGGATGATCCGGCGCAGCACGTAGCCGCGGCCCTCGTTGGACGGCAGCACGCCGTCGACGATCAGGAAGCTGCAGGCGCGGATGTGGTCGGCGATCACGCGCAGCGACTTGTTCTCCAGGTCCGCGGTGCCGGTCAACTCGGCGGCCCGGCGGATCAGCACCTGGAACAGGTCGATCTCGTAGTTGCCGTGCACGTGCTGCAGGATCGCGGCCAGGCGCTCCAGGCCCATGCCGGTGTCCACGCAGGGCGCCGGCAGCGGCAGCAGGCTGCCGTCGGGCTGGCGATCGAACTGCATGAACACCAGGTTCCAGATCTCGATGAAGCGATCGCCGTCCTCGTCGGGCGAACCCGGCGGGCCGCCGGCGATATGCGCGCCATGGTCGTAGAAGATCTCGGAGCTGGGGCCGCAGGGACCGGTGTCGGCCATCTGCCAGAAGTTGTCCGAGGCGTAAGGCGCGCCCTTGTTGTCGCCGATGCGGATGATGCGCTCGGGCGGCAGGCCGATGTCGCGATGCCAGATGTCGAAAGCTTCGTCGTCGGTCTGGTAGATGGTGACCAGCAGGCGCTCGGCGGGCAGCTTCCAGACCTGCGTCAGCAGTTCCCAGGCCCAGGCGATGGCGTCCTTCTTGAAGTAGTCGCCGAACGACCAGTTGCCGAGCATCTCGAAAAAGGTGTGGTGGCGCGCGGTGTAGCCGACCTGGTCGAGGTCGTTGTGCTTGCCGCCGGCACGCAGGCAGCGCTGGACGTCGGCCGCGCGCACGTAGCTGCGCTTCTCCGCGCCAAGGAACACGTCCTTGAACTGGACCATGCCCGAGTTGGTGAACAGCAGGGTCGGGTCGTTGCCGGGGACCAGCGGCGCGGACGGTACGATGGTGTGGCCGCGGGCGGAGAAGAACTCGAGGAAGTCCCGGCGGATGTCGGAAGTGGTCAGGGTCTTGGGCGTGGGCATGCTGGCTGGCGTCTGGGGGCTGGCGGGCGCGACCAGGCACCGCGGTGCCCACGGGATCTGTGGACAAGGCGCCTGGCGGACAACCCAATCCGCCTAGGTTAACAGCCCGCGGGCCCGTGCCAGCCGCATGCCGGGCGCCGGTTCCGGCCGCTCAGTCGAAGTCCGTATCGTCCCGGCTTGCGCTGCGAATCGTGTCGCCGTCGAAGCCGCGGCGCAGGAGAAAGTCTGCCGCCTTGCGCCGGAGCGCCAGGTCCCGGGTGAAGTCGTCACCGAAGCGCCGGCGGACGAGGTTCCGGGCCTGCCGCCGCCAGTCGTCCTCGCCGGCTTCGGCCAGCGCGGCGAAGGCCTGCACGATCACGACCTCGTCGAGGCCGTGGGTGCCCAGTTCTGCGCGAATCCGGATCGGTCCGTAACCCGACCCCGCCCGCATACGGGCGAGGCTCGTGGCGAAGCGGGCGTCGTCCTGCCAGCCCTCCGCGGCCATGCGCTCGACGGCGGCCTCCGCATCCTCCCTGGCAACACCGCGCGCCGCCAGCTTGTTCGCCAGTTCCTTGCGCGAGTGTTCGCGCCTGACCAGCAGCCCCAGCGCGCGTTGCGCGGGGCTGGGCTCGGGCCTGCGACGCTTGCGCCGGCCTTCATCGGCCGGCGTGCCGGAGCCGTGCTCCGGCACGCCATGGCGATCCATGGAAGACACGCGCCGGTCAGGCCTCCGCGCCCTCTTCGGCCGGCTTCGCCACCACCTCCGGCGCGAGCTTCTCGCGCAAGGCCGCCTCGATCCTGGCAGCCACCGCCGGGTTGTCCTTGAGGTACTGGCGGGCGTTCTCCTTGCCCTGGCCGATGCGTTCGCCGTCGCAGCTGTACCAGGCGCCGGACTTCTCGACCAGCTTGGCGTCCACGCCCAGGTCGATCAGCTCGCCTTCGCGGCTGATGCCCTCGCCGTAGAGGATCTCGGTGATGACCTGCTTGAACGGCGGCGCCATCTTGTTCTTGACCACCTTGATCTTGGTCTGGTTGCCGATGATCTCGTCGCCCTTCTTGACCGAGCCGATGCGACGGATGTCCAGGCGCACCGAGGCATAGAACTTCAGCGCGTTGCCGCCGCTGGTGGTCTCCGGGCTCTGGCCGGGCATCATGATGCCGATCTTGTGGCGCAGCTGGTTGATGAAGAACACCATGCAGTTGCTGCGCTTGATGTTGCCGGTCAGCTTGCGCAGCGCCTGGCTCATCAGGCGTGCCTGCAGGCCGGGCAGCTGGTCGCCCATCTCGCCTTCGATCTCGGCGCGCGGGGTGAGCGCGGCGACCGAGTCGACGACCACCATGTCCACGGCGTTGGAGCGCACCAGCATGTCGGCGATCTCCAGCGCCTGCTCGCCGGTGTCGGGCTGCGAGACCAGCAGGTCCTCGACGTTGACCCCGAGCTTCGAAGCGTAGGTCGGGTCGAGCGCGTGCTCGGCGTCGATGAAGGCGCACACGCCACCGAGCTTCTGGCACTGCGCGATGGTCTGCAAGGTCAGCGTGGTCTTGCCCGAGGACTCCGGGCCGTAGACCTCGATCACGCGGCCGCGCGGCAGGCCGCCGATGCCCAGTGCGTTGTCGAGCAGCAGCGAGCCGGTCGGGATCACCGGCACCACTTCGGCGACGCGGTCGCCCATGCGCATGACCGAGCCCTTGCCGTACTGCTTCTCGATCTGGGTCAGGGCGGCGGAAAGCGCGCGCTTCTTGTTCTCGTCCATCGTGGTGGTCCTCGTCATGGTGTGTATGGGGCGTTGGGGGCAGTCTGATCGGCCCGGGTCGCAAGGACTGCGATCACCGCGCCGGGAAACAGGATGGCTCCGGACACCGGGCCGGCGGAATCGGCGTACATCCCGCGCGTACGTGGGGAAACGTTGCCGCACGCGGTCGGAAAACCCCCACTCACCGGTTCGGCCTCACCAGGCCGCAGTACAGGCCCTCGATGGCGAAGTCCTGGTCGGGCATCACGTCGATCGGCGCGTAGTCCGGATTGCGCGGCAGCAGGCGAATGCGGTCCTTGCCGACCTTCAGCAGCTTGACGGTGATCTCCTCGTCGATGCGGGCGATGACGATCTGCCCGGAGCGCGCGTCGGCCGTGCGGTGCACTCCGATCAGGTCGCCGTCGAAGATGCCCTCGTCGCGCATCGAGTCGCCCTTGACCTTGAGCAGGTAGTCCGGCGCCGGCGAGAAGAA
>DATCYC010000389.1:0-9336 GCA_036570525.1 Luteimonas sp. | reverse complement strand
GCGGGGGCGTGGGACAATGTGCCGCCCGCGAATCGCCGGGTGCCGCCTCCCGTGACTTGCCGCCCATGACGACGCCCAGCCGCCGCGACCTCGCCAACGCCATCCGTTTCCTCGCCATCGACGCCGTCCAGGCCGCCAATTCCGGCCATCCGGGCATGCCGATGGGCATGGCCGACATCGCCGAGGTGCTCTGGAACGACTACCTGGGCCACAACCCCAACAATCCGAAGTGGTTCAACCGCGACCGCTTCGTGCTCTCCAACGGGCACGGCTCGATGCTGCAGTACGCGCTGCTGCACCTGTCCGGCTACGACCTGCCGATCGAGCAGATCAAGCGGTTCCGCCAGCTCGAATCGCAGACCCCCGGCCATCCCGAGAACTTCATGACCCCGGGCGTGGAGACCACCACCGGCCCGCTCGGCCAGGGCTTCGCCAACGCCGTGGGCTTCGCGCTGGCCGAGAAACTGCTCGCGCAGCGCTTCAACCGCCCCGAATTCGCCGTGGTCGACCACCGCACCTGGGTGTTCATGGGCGACGGCTGCATGATGGAAGGCATCTCGCACGAGGCCGCCTCGCTCGCCGGCACCCTGGGCCTGGGCAAGCTGGTGGCGTTCTGGGACGACAACCACATCTCGATCGACGGCGAGGTCGAGGGCTGGTTCACCGACGACACGCCCGCGCGCTTCGAGGCCTACGGCTGGCGCGTGATCCGCGACGTCGACGGCCACGACGCCGACTCGGTCAAGGCCGCGATCGAGAAGGCCATCGCCGCCGACGACAAGCCGGTGCTGCTCTGCTGCCGCACCACGATCGGCTTCGGCTCGCCGAACAAGGCCGGCAAGGAATCCTCGCACGGCGCCGCGCTGGGCAAGGACGAGGTCGAGGCCACGCGCAAGGCGCTGGGCTGGGAACACGGCCCGTTCGAGATCCCGCAGGAGATCCGCGACGGCTGGCGCGCCGGCAACGCGGGGCTGGTGCGCGAGGAGCAGTGGAACCGGATGTTCGACCAGTACGCCGCGCGCCATCCCGAGCTGGCCGAGGAGCTGGTGCGCCGCTCGCACGCCGAGCTGCCGGAGGATTTCGCCGCGTCCGCCGACGCCTACGTCGCGAAGCTGCAGGCCGATGGCCCGAAGGTCGCCTCGCGCAAGGCCTCACAGATGGCGATCGAGGCCTTCGCGCCGCTGCTGCCCGAGCTGGTCGGCGGCTCGGCCGATCTGGCCGGCTCCAACCTGACCCTGTGGAGCGGCAGCAAGTCGGTCGCAACCGACGATGCCGACGCCAACTACATCTACTTCGGCGTACGCGAGTTCGCGATGACCGCGATCAGCAACGGCCTGGCGCTGCACGGCGGCTTCATTCCATACGACGCGACGTTCCTGGTGTTCAGCGACTACGCGCGCAACGCCGTGCGCATGAGCGCGCTGATGGGCGCGCATGCGATCCACGTCTACACGCACGACTCGATCGGCCTGGGCGAGGACGGCCCGACGCACCAGCCGGTCGAGCACCTGGCGTCGCTGCGCCATATCCCGAACAACGATGTCTGGCGTCCCTGCGACGCGGTCGAGTCGGCGGTGTGCTGGCGCGCCGCGATCGAGCGCAGGGACGGGCCGAGCTGCCTGGTGTTCTCGCGCCAGGGGCTTGCCCACCAGCCGCGCGGCGATGCGCAGGTGGCCGACATCGCGCGCGGCGGCTACGTGCTGAAGGACAGCAGCGGCGCCCCGGAGCTGGTCCTGATCGCCACGGGTTCCGAAGTCGATCTGGCGATGCAGGCGGCCGCGCAGCTCGGAGACAAGGTGCGCGTGGTGTCGATGCCGAGCACCGACGTGTTCGACCGCCAGCCGGCCCAGTACCGCGAATCGGTGCTGCCCAACGCCTGCCGCAGGCGCGTCGCGATCGAGGCTGGCATCACCGACTTCTGGCGCAAGTACGTGGGCCTGGACGGCGCCGTGGTCGGTATCGATACCTTCGGCGCCAGCGCCCCGATCGATGACCTGATGCCGCACTTCGGCTTCACCGTCGAGCATGTGGTCGAGGCGGCGCGGGGACTCTGACGAGCCCGCACCCCGCATAAAAGGATGCCGGCGCGTGCGCCGGCATCCTGGAACAGGCGATGACAGGTCGCGTCAGCCGCCGCGATTGTCCTGGATCTCGGTCTGCACGACCTGGATATGGCTTTCGATGATGTCGCGGTGTGCATTGGCCTGGTTGCCCTGGTCGCCGCCGGGCAGGCCCGACACGACGGTATTGGCGACGAACGTGCTCGCGGTGGTCCGCAGGGCTTCGATGTCTGCCTGGCTGTCCGACAGTGCGCCGGCAATGTCGTCCTTCAGGCTCTGGATCTGCGATGAGGTCAGGGTGTCGCCCTGGCTGAGCGCCTGGTCGATCAGCGCATCGATGCTCGGGTTGTTGCCGAAGGATGCTTTCAGGTCCTTCGCGACCAGTCCGCTGAGCGTGCCGCCACCCGGAACGACGGACAGGCCGACGTCGATGACGAAGCCGACCAGGGCCTTGGTCGCGGCCTCGCGGTTCTCGGCATCGATCTGCATGGTCTTGACGGCGTCGAAGGCGGCGCCGCCCATCATGCCCAGCTGCTGGCGTGCGGTGGAAATATCCATGCCCGCCGGATAGTCGTCGCGCTGGACGCCGTTGAGGTAGTCCTTGCGCACCTGGATCCACTCCTGCACGGCGTCCATTGCGACGTCGGCATTCGGGTTGTCCGGGTTGAATGCGGTGATCCTGAGGAGGTTGCCCAGTTCGATCGCGTTCTGCCCGAACTGCTGTGCATGCCCGTCCGAGCCCGCGACGCCGGTCGAGTCCCACGTGGCCAATGCGGTCATGATCGCATCGCCGTGCTCGCTGCCAAGAAGGTTGCCCAGGGCCTGCGCGGTGTCGGGGAATGGCTTGTCGTCGTTGTAGAAGTCAAGGAAGATATCGTCGTTCGACGACTCGGCATAGCGTCCGATGGCGACCGCGATGTCGTTCCATTGGGTGGTGTCAGGCTGCAGCGCCACCGAGTCGATCAGGGTCGCGAGCGGATTGACCAGGCCGTCGACTACGCCCTGGCTGTTGCGGAAGCCGATCGAGGATTGGCCGATCGCATCCAGGAGCTTGGCGCGGGTTGCGTCGCTGCCGCCGTTGGCTTCCAGCACATCGTTGAATACCCGGGCGGCCATGTCGGGGTCGCCCGAATCGGCTGCGATCTGCATCGCCAGGCCGGGCGCGTGTATCGCTCCGTTATGCTGGTTCAGCGCGCGCGCGAGCAAGCTCTCGGCGAAGTTTTCGCGGAAGGTCCGGGTGGCCTCCGAGTCACCGGCCGCGGCCAGGAATTCCCGCATCTGGGTGAACTGCTTGTCGACGATTCCCGGCGCAGCCTGTTGCAGGCTCGCGACCTGCAGGAAGGTCTCCGCCTGCTGCTGGGTGAGCCGACCCTCGTTGTACGCGTCGACGAATCCCTGGGCGATGGCGGAGAACTCGTCCTGGCTGATCAGGCCTTCGTTCTGCATCCGGTCGATGATGTCCATCTCGAGCCACGAATGCAGCGCGCCCGGATCCTGCCGCATCAATTCCTGGATCAGCCGCGCGCGGTCCTCGGGCGGGAGGTTCGCGATTTCCTCGCCGAACTTCACGGCGCGTGCGTCGTAGTCGTCGGCAATGATGGGACGAACGCCGGTATCGAGGATTTCCTCGGCCGTCTGCTGGATCTGCTCGTCGCTGGTCGCGGCGTCCGCAGGTGGTGGCGGCTGCGGATGCTCGGTCGGCATCGGATTCATCGGGCCGATCGTGGGACCACCCATGGCTGCGCTCCTGCTGCTTCGTGAAAGATGCGAAAAGTCTAAGCGTCGTGGCGTGCCACCCTCTACTAGGGAGAACCCCTGGTCATGGCTCGACGTGGCGCCCGGATGGCACTCGGCATGGCTCGTGGCTGAATGGAGCCGGTTCACGCGGGCGGCTCCAGTCGCGGGCTTTCGATGCTTGTCGAGAGAGCAGGATTCGCGGTTGACGCGGCCCTACGCTTCGGCGGCCCTGGTGCGCAACAGCGCATGCCGCAGCAGCCGCGCCTGCAGCCGGTCGCCGAAGCCCGTCGGTGTCGACAGTTCCATCCGCTGCAGCGCCTCGTCGTCACGTGTACCCGATGACAGCAGCGCGCTGGCCACCGTACGCGCCTTGCCGCCGGTGCTGCCGGTGCGTGCCTTCAGCCAGCCCAGCGCCTTGAGCAGGCGCTGTTCGACTTCGGTGAAGTCGCTGCCCAGTGGATAGTCTGGCAGGGTGCCGTCGGCGCGGAACGGTGCGAGCGTGTCGCGCAGGCGTCCGGGCGTATTGCGCGACCACGTCGATGGAATCAGGAAGTCGGCGCGCAGCTTGCGGTCGCGCTTGGCCGTGTCCACCAGCGCCTGCTGATGGCGCGCTTCGGTGATGCCGGCCATCGCGATCACGCAGTCCTCGTCGTTCTTCCCGCGCAGGTCGGCGATACCGTACTCGTCGATGCAGGTGTCGCGCAGGTGGCGCGGGATGGTGCAGTGGCCGTAGTTCCAGCGGATGTTCGATCCTGCGCCATCGCCCGCCTCGCGCGTGGCGCGCAGCAGCAGCACCGAGCGCGCGTCGGGCAGCGCGTGCGCCATCGCCACGAAGTTGTACTGGCCGCCGACGCCTGACACCACGCGCCCGTCGTCGAGGCCGTCGGACACCGCCGCGCCCAGCGCAGTGGCCATCATGCAGGTGTTGAAGAAGCGCGACTCGCGCCGCTGCGCGCGCTCGAGCATCTCGTTGCCGCCGTACAGCTGGTTGACCTCGCCGACCCGGCACATGCCGATGCCGTGGCGGGTGTCGTCGTCGAGGTCGCGCAGCCAGTCGTAGAAGTCCTGCGAGCCGAGATAGAACGCGCCGTGCAGGAACTGGCCGTCGCGTTCCACGAGTTCTCGGTCGCGCTCGCTGGCCGTGCCGTCGTCGATGCGCTGCATCAGCGGCAGCTTGTCGACCACGCGCCGCCGCATCACGCCGCGCTCGACCAGCAGCTTGAAACCCTCGTTGATCATCTCGCTGCAGCCGTACAGGCCCTGTTCGAACGGCCCCAGGCCGCCGCTGGCGATCACGGCCGGATGGTGTTCGAGAGCCGGGTCCAGCGCAGCCAGCACGCGGCGGTAGGCTGCGTTGTCGACGTGGCGCAGCGCCAGCGCGTGGCACAGCGCGTCCGACAGGGCGCCGATGCCGACCTGCAGCGTGCCGCCGTCGCGCACCAGCGCGCTGGCGTACAGGCCGATCGCGTGTTCCGCATCGCCCACCGGCTGCCGCGGCAGCGCGAACAGCTTCGGGTACGGCGCGGGCGGGGCGACGACGATGTCGAAGAAGTCCAGCGGCACCGCAGCCGTGCCGCCGAGCCATGGCAGCAGCGGGTCGATCTCGGCTACCAGCAGCGGGCGTGGCAGACCGGCGGCGACGATGGCGTCGACGGCGTCAAAGGTCAGGTCGGTATTGGACGACAGCGACAGCTGCGTGCCCTCCGCGTTCGCCGCGACCTTCTGCACGATGCAGTTGACGCCGCGGTCGACCAGCGCGCGCGCCACGTGCGTGTAGTTCAGGCTCGCGTAGTGGCGCTGCGCCTGCGACGAGCCCAGCAGCGCGCCGGACTGCACGTAGAACTCCTCGACCGTGACGTTGTCCGGCAGCGCGTCGCGCTTCTGTGCCGCCACGTAGTCCAGCCGCGGGAAGTCGTCGCCGAAATGGCGCGCCACGAACGGACCCAGGAAGCGCCCTTCCAGCCCCTTGCCCGGGGATGGCGGATCCAGCGACAGCGCGGTGTAGAGCGCCATCGTGCGCGAGGCGTCGCGTTCGACACGTCCGTACAGCACGTTGAGCAGGCGGTGCGGCTTGCCGATGCCCAGCGGCGCGCCCACGGCCAGTGGCCCGGGGATGCGCGCGAGCATCCGATCGACGGCGAGGTCCAGCGAATCGAGGAATTCGGTCATCGCGGCAGGGTACGCAGCGGGGCGTTAAGGGCTGGAGTGGAGCGTCGACGCGCCGACGGCGCCATGGGCCGGGGCTACGCCCCCGACGCTTCCGCATCAACGATGACGCGCGCTTCCTGCGGGGGCGCGGGGCGCCGGGGGCGTAGCCCCGACCTGCGGGCAGGTTGGGAATCGCTTGACATCCACTTTGTTTACGCGTGTAATCATTAAATATTACAGGTGTAAACGACATGCCCATCAGCGAAGCCGAAGCCCAGGTCATGCAGGTCCTGTGGGACCGCCACCCCCGCAGCGCGGACGAAGTGGTCGCCGCGCTCGCGTCCAGCACCGACTGGGCCGAGCCGACGGTCAAGACCCTGCTCAACCGCCTGCTCAACAAGGGTGCGATCGAGGCGACCCGCGAGGGCCGCCGCTATCTGTATTCGCCGGTGCTGGCGCGCCAGGCCTGGGTGGCGCAGCAGAGCGAAGGCCTGCTGCAGCGCCTGTTCGACGGCCGCGTGGCGCCGCTGGTGGCGCATTTCAGCGAACGCGGCCGACTGAGCGAGGCCGATGTCGCCGAACTTCGCAAGCTGCTGGAGGAGATCGACGATGACGCAGGCTGACCTGTTCCGCTGGCTGCTGGAAAGCACCTGCGCCAGCAGTGCCGCCATCGTCCTGGTGCTGCTGCTGCGCCGGCCGCTGCGCGCGACATTCGGTGCCAACGCCGCCTACCTGCTGTGGTTGCTGCCGCCGCTGGCGGTGCTGGCCGCGTCGCTGCCGGCGCCGGTGGTGCACGTGCCGCGCACCGACGCCGCGGCCGGCATGGGCGCTGTCGCCTTCGCCATCGTCGACAGTGCGTCCACGGCGGGCAGGGCGTTGGGGTCCTGGCTGCTGGTGGCGTGGTGCGCGGGCGTGGTCGCGTCTGCACTTTCACAAGCCGCCGTGCAGCGGCGTTTCCATCGCAGCCTGGGTGCGCTGCGCGTCGATGGCAACGGGCTCCTGCGCGCCGGCAGCAGCACCGGCCTGCCGGCGGTGGTCGGCCTGCGTGCCAGGATCGTGCTGCCGGCCGATTTCGATGTCCGCTACAGCGCCGACGAGCGCGCGCTGATCCTCGCCCACGAGCGCATCCACCGCGCCCGTGGCGACGTGGCCGGTAATGCGCTGATGGCCGCGCTGCGCTGCGTGTACTGGTTCAACCCGCTGCTGTGGATCGCCGCCGATCGCTTCCGTCGCGACCAGGAGCTGGCTTGCGACGCAACCGTTGTCGCGCGCCATCCGCATGCGCGCCGCGCCTATGGCGAGGCGATGGTGAAAACCCAACTGTCGGCGATGCCGGCGCCACTGGCCTGCCACTGGTTCGGCGGGCATCCACTGAAGGAGAGGATTGCCATGCTCAAGCACCCGATCCCCGGCACACGCCGGACGGTCGTCGGACTGGCCATTGCCGGTTCCGTGATCGCGGGAACCGCCTACGCCGCCTGGGCGGCGCGGCCGGCCGAACGCGTCGTCGCCGATGCAGCTCTCGCCGCACAGGCCGCGCCGCGTCCGCAGGCGCGGCCCGATACGCCGCGCGCCGACGTGCCAGCGCACGTGGAGATCCAGTCCAGGATGACGGCGCCGCCGAAGTACCCGGCCGATGCGGTCGCTGCGAGGACGACGGGCAAGGTGGTGGTGATCGTCGATGTCGCCGCCGACGGCAGCGTCTCCGATGCGCGGGTGGAGAAGTCCGAGCCGGCCGGCGTGTTCGACCAGGTCACGCTGGAGGCGGTGAAGAAGTGGACGTTCCAGCCGGCGCTCAAGGATGGCAAGCCGGTTGCCGGCCGGGTGCGCGTGCCGGTGACCTTCGAGATGGACAAGCCCGCGAGCGCGCAGGCCGGCGGCAAGGCCTGACGCGATGCGCGCGTACGGCGCCGGCGTGCGCGCAATGGCCGGGATGGTCCTGGCCATCGCCGCGACGGGCTGCGCGACCCGGGGCACGAGCGTCGACCACCGCATGCTGCTGCCGCAGGGCGGCGATCGCGTCGAGCTCGAGTCGCGGGAGCTGTTCGTGATGCCGATCGCGCTGGCGTCGCCGGAGCCGGTGTTCCCGGAGACGGACGCCGCTGCCGCAACGATCGACGTGGAAGTCTGCGCCGAGATCTGGCTGTCGGCCGACGGTGACGTGACCAGGGTTGCGCCGTTCCATGCCACGCCCGAATGCGCTCAGGGTGCCGATCCGGCGGTGCGCGACTACGCGCAGGCGGTTGGCGACGCGCTGCGGCGATGGGAGTTCACGCCGGCGATGATCTGCGAGTTCCCGCCGGAACTGCTGGCCAGGCGCGACGAGGGCGACTGCAGGGGTCCGGAAGTCACGGTGCGGCGCGTGCCGGTGCGGCTGAACTACGCCTTCACTTTCAGCAGTCGTGATGGGAGGCGTCGGGTGGGGGTGGAGAGACAACGGTCGCCGGTCGGTACGGAGTAGCGCTGGATTCTCAAAAATGGGGTCCCGGCTTTCTTCCACTAGCGGAAGACCAGTCGATCAGCCCTTCTCCCGCCTGCCGGATGAGGAAGCCCTTCTCCCGCTTGCCGGATGAGGAAGCCCTTCTCCCGCTTGCGGGAGAAGGTGGCGCGCAGCGCCGGATGAGGGGGGCGAGCGCAGCGAGCTGCTCTTGATCTTCTCCATCTTTGACGACAGCAACATCAAAAGCTTTCGCGCCGTGACGGCGCGAGCCACCTTTCTTTGCTTGTGCAAAGAAACCTGGCGCAAAGAAAGCACACCCCGCCTTCGCGCCCGGTGCTGCGCACCGGGTTCGCGGAGCCGGCGGGATTTTCCGATAGGGCATCCTGCCCTCGCGGAAAACGCCGCACATCCATGTGCGGCGCCCTGCGGGTCTGATCCGCCGGCTCCGCCGCTTCGGAGGGGACCCTGAAGGTCAAGATCCACAGCAACAGCAACAGCAGGCCCAGCCGCAGCCGCCTCGCATCGGCGTCCAGGCAGGACGCTGGACGGCCACGGTTCGCCGCTGCCGGGCCGGGCTACGTGAGACAATGGCCTTGGCGGAGTCGGCCAGGCAGTCGCGTCATCCGAAAGGGTGCCGAGGAAAGTCCGGGCTCCACAGGGCACGGTGCCAGGTAACGCCTGGGCGGCGCGAGCCGACGGAAAGTGCAACAGAAAGCAAACCGCCGAACGGTCCTTCGGGGCGCGTGGCAAGGGTGAAATGGTGCGGTAAGAGCGCACCGCGAGCCTGGCAACAGGCCGGCACGGCAAACCCCACCGGGAGCAAGGCCAAATAGGGACCTCATGACGTTGCCCGCGTCGGGTCCGGGTAGGCTGCTTGAGCGTAGCGGTGACGCTGCGCCTAGAGGAATGACTGTCCAAGACAGGACCCGGCTTATCGGCCGGCTCCGCCAC
>DATCYC010000388.1:0-1777 GCA_036570525.1 Luteimonas sp. | reverse complement strand
TGGGCACGCTGGCCGTGCAGCAGCTGCGCGCGGTGCTGGAGGCCTATCGCGACAACGATCCCGATGCCGCGCAGCGCGTCCGCGCGCGCGATGCCGAGCTCGACATGGCCTACACCAGCCTGTTCCGCGAGCTGCTGACCTACATGATGGAAGACGCGCGCGCGATCACGCCGTGCACGCACCTGCTGTTCATCGCCAAGAACCTCGAACGCGTCGGTGACCACGTCACCAACATCGCCGAGAACATCTGGTTCCAGGTCCACGCCGACGCGCCGCTGCCGCCGCGCGAGAAACGCGACGAGACCAATACCGCGACCTGATCCGCCCTCGCGCACGCAGCCCGGACAAGCGCAGCGCGCCCGGGGTTCGCCACGCATTGCAGGCCCGGACCCGGGTGCGCGGTGCTTGCCCGGGCCACGGACTTGCTGCAGCGCCACAAAGGCCTGAACGTGGCACGAAAACAGCCAGCCGGGACAATTCCACGCGGCCCCGGCGCGGTACCATCGTCTCTCCAAACCCGGGCCCCCGCCCGCACCAGGAGAGAAGCCATGACCCAGAACAGGAAACCCGTCGCCCTCGCCATCGGCGCCACCCTCGCCGGCGGGCTGATGCTGTCCGGCTCCGCGTTCGCATCCACCCCGCTCGCCCAGGGCTACCTGCTCGGCGCGCAGGAAGCCGGCACCGCCGACAAGGCCAAGGAAGGATCCTGCGGCGCCGACAAGGCGAAGGAAGGCAAGTGCGGCGTTGCCGCGATGGATTCGGACAAGGACGGCAAGGTCTCGCGCGCCGAGTTCGACGCCGCGCACGCCGACAAGGCCGGGATGTTCGACGAGATCGACACCGACAAGGACGGCTTCATGGATGCCGACGAAGCCAAGGCGCACCACGAAGGCCGCTGCGGCTCGGACAAGAAGGCCGACGGCGCGAAATCCGCCGACAAGACCGGCATGGAAGGCAAGTGCGGCGAGGGCAAGTGCGGCGGGATGTGATGCCGGCGCTTCGCCACGCACTACGCGCGGGCACCCGCTGTCGCTGACGGACGCGCGACCGTGGACCTGAAGGACGACAGCGTGGGCCTGGGCCTGCGGCGCTCCCTGCTGGGATCGCTGCAGGCCGCGCCGGCGGGCACGTTCGACTTCCTCGAAGCCGCGCCGGAGAACTGGATCGGCGTCGGCGGCGCGCTTGGCGAAGCATTCGCTGAACTCGCCACGCGCCACCCGCTGGTTTGCCACGGCCTGTCGCTGTCCCTGGGCGGGCCGGCCGAACTCGACGAGACCTTCCTGCACCGGCTGCGACGCTTCCTCGACGCGCATGACGTCGCGGTCTACAGCGAGCACCTGAGCGCCTGCGGCGACAGCCGCGGCCAGCTCTACGACCTGCTGCCGCTGCCGTTCACCGACGAGGCCGTCGCCCACGTCGCGACGCGCATCCGCCGCGCGCAGGATGTCCTCGGCCGGCGGGTCGCGGTGGAGAACATCTCCTACTACGCCGCGCCCTTCCAGGCGATGGACGAGATCGACTTCGTCAACGCGGTGCTCGCCGAGGCCGACTGCGACCTGCTGCTGGACGTCAACAACATCGTCGTCAACGCCACCAACCACGGCTACGACGCGCACGAATTCCTGCGTGCGCTGCCCTCGACGCGCATCCGTTACATCCACGTCGCCGGCCACCGCGACGAAGCGCCCGACCTGAAGATCGACACCCATGGCGCCGCCGTGTCCGATCCGGTCTGGGCGCTGCTGGCCGAGGCCTACCGCGTGCACGGGCGGCGGCC
>DATCYC010000387.1:0-1643 GCA_036570525.1 Luteimonas sp. | reverse complement strand
GTGAGTTCGCCCGCCGGCGCGTCGTTGCCGATCACCGAGCCGGCGCCGATGGTCGCGCCCTTGCCGATCGTCACCGGCGCCACCAGCGACGCGTTGGAGCCGATGAAGGCGTTGTCCTCGATCGTCGTCGTGGACTTGTTCGCGCCGTCGTAGTTGCAGGTGATGGTGCCGGCGCCGACGTTGACGCCCGCGCCGATCTCCGCGTCGCCCAGGTAGGTCAGGTGGTTGGCCTTGCTGCCCACGCCCACGCGCGCGTTCTTGGTCTCGACGAAGTTGCCCACGTGCACGCCGTCGGCGAGCACGGTGCCCGGGCGCAGCCGCGCGAACGGGCCAACCTGCACCGCGCCTTCGGTGCGCGCGCCGTCGATGTCGCAGTGCGCGCGGATCTCGGTGCCGGCGGCGAGGTTGGCGTTGCGGATGCGGCAGAACGGTCCGATGCGCACGCCCTCGCCGAGCGCGACGCGACCTTCGAACACGACATCGACGTCGATCTCGACATCCTGCTCGGCGGTGACCTCGCCGCGGATGTCGACGCGCGCCGGATCGGCGAAGCGCACGCCCAGCGCGCACAGCGCCCGCACCTGGCGGCGCTGGAAGGCGCGTTCGAGCTGCGCAAGCTGCCACGGGTCGTTGGCGCCCTCGGTCTCGATCGGATCGTCGACGGCGACCATCTCGGCGGCGTTGTATTCGGTTGCCGCCATTTCGAACACGTCGGTCAGGTAGTACTCGCCCTGCGTGTTGTCGCTGGACAGGCGCTGCAGCCAGCCCTTGAGCGCCACCGCGTCGGCGGCAAGGATGCCGGTGTTGATGGTGCGGATGTGGCGCTGTTCCTCGGTGGCGTCCTTGTGTTCGACGATGGCGCCGACGCGGCCTTCCGGGTCGCGCACGATGCGGCCGTAGCCGGTCGGGTCCTCGAGATCGGCGACCAGCACCGCGATGCGGCCGTCGGCGGCCAGCAGCCGCTGCAGCGTCGCCGTGGTGATCAGCGGTACGTCGCCATACAGCACCAGCACCTGCGCCTCATCGGGCACGTCCGGCATCGCCTGCCGCACGGCGTGGCCGGTGCCGAGCTGGCGCGCCTGTTCGACCCAGTTCAGAGCCTGCCCCGGACTTGATCCGGGGTCAGGCTGGTCGGCGAACGCATCGCGCACCTGCCCGCCGCCGTGGCCGTGGACGACGTGGACGCCCGCCGGCCGCAGCCCTCGCGCGGCGGCGATGACGTGGGCGAGCATCGGCTGCCCGGCGATCTTCTGCAGCACCTTGGGCAGGCTCGATTTCATGCGCTTGCCCTCGCCGGCGGCGAGGATCACGACGTGCAGTGGTGCGGTCATGCGGGAACCCTGGATGGAATCGCTGAATTCTAACGGCGCGCGCATTACGATGCCGGCCACGCCCGCTTCCAGCCGCCCGCATGCCCGACGCATTCCCCGCCGCCCCGCCCCGCCCGTCCAACGCCGGACGCAAGCGCGCATGAGCCTGGGTCGGCAGGGCCGCCACTACCTGTTCATCGGTGGCATCCAGTGGCTGGTGGACTGGGGCGTGATGGTGGCGCTGAGCCATTTCGGCATGGGCATCGGCCCGGCCAACGTCGCCGGCCGGATCAGCGGCGCGCTGCTGGGCTACTGGGCGAACGGCAAGCTGAC
>DATCYC010000386.1:0-2827 GCA_036570525.1 Luteimonas sp. | reverse complement strand
GAGGCCGCTTCGATCGCCGCGCCGGTGGCGTCGGCCAGCAGGGCGAGCTGCTCGTCGTCGATGCAGTACGGCGGCATCCAGTACAGCACGTCGCCCAGTGGACGCAGCAGCACGCCGCGCTCGAGCGCGGTGCGATACATGGCCGGGCCGCGGCGATTGGCGATTTCCACGGCGTTCCCGTCTTCGGTGCCGCCGGGTTCGGGCTGCAGCTCGATCGCCACGATCATCCCGGCCTGGCGTACGTCGGTGACCAGCGGATGATTTGCGAACGGCGCGGCCAGCTTCGCCATTTTCGCCGCGGTGTCGCGGTTGCGCGTGATCACGTCATCGCTTTCGAAGATGTCCAGTGATGCAATCGCCGCGGCACAGGCCAGCGGATTGCCGCTGTAGCTGTGCGAATGCAGGAAGGCGCGCTCGCGCGAGTCGTCGAGGAAACCGTCGTAGATCGCCTGCGTGGCCAGCACCGCGCACAGCGGCAGGAAGCCGCCGGTCAGGCCCTTGGACAGGCACAGCAGGTCGGGCTGGATGCCGGCCTGTTCGCAAGCGAACATCGTGCCGGTGCGGCCGAAGCCGACCGCGATCTCGTCGGCGATCAGGAACACGCCGTGCACGTCGCACAGTTCGCGCACGCGCTTGAGGTACACCGGGTCGTGCATGCGCATGCCGCCGGCGCACTGCACGCGCGGCTCCAGGATCAGCGCGCAGACTTCGCCCGGATGCTCGTCGAGCAGGCGTGCCAGCGCGTCGGCGGCTTCCTCCGCGCAGGCCGCGGCCGACTGGCCTTCGCGCGCGGCGTAGGCGTCGGGCGAGGGCGCGAACAGCGGCTCGAGCAGCAGCGGCGCATAGACGCGGCGATACAACGGGATGTCGCCCACCGACAGCGCGCCGATGGTTTCGCCGTGGTAGCTGTTGCGCAGCGAGACGAAGCGCGTGCGCCGCGGCTCGTCGCCGCGGTTGCGGAACCAGTGGAAGGCCATCTTCAGCGCCACCTCGACGCCGGCCGAGCCGTTGTCGGCGTAGAACACCTTGGCCAGCGGGTCGCGCCCCGCCTCGCGCGGGGCGATGGCCAGCAGGCGCTCGGCCAGTTCCACCGCCGGGGGATGCGAGCAGCCGGCGAGGATCACCTGCTCCAGCGTGCACGCCTGCCGTGCGATCGCCCCGGCGATGCGCGGCTCGGCGTGGCCGAACAGGTTGGTCCACCAGCTGCTCACCGCGTCGAGCGTGCGGCTGCCATCGTGGCCGACCAGCCAGGCGCCGTCGCCGCGGGCGATCGGCAGCAGCGGCAGGGTGTCCGGGTGTTCGCGCATCTGCGTGCAGGGGTGCCAGAGCACGGCCAGGTCGCGCGAACGCCAGTCCGCGGCCGCGCCGGAGCCTGCGTCGTTTAGAATCGACGCATCGTGAGCTTTTTCATTCATTCCGCCATTATCGCGCGCCCGGCGTCCATCCGTGGCGCGGCCGGGGCGCGCCGATGACGCGCCGCCTGCCGATCATCCATGGCATCACCGAGCACGACGCCGGGCCGTACCGGCTGGAGCGCCTGGACCTGGAGTTCGGCAACGGCGAGCGCCGCCGCTACGAGCGCCTGCACGGGCGCGGCCACGGCGCGGTGGCGGTGGTGCCGATGCTCGACGACGACACCGTGCTGCTGGTGCGCGAGTACGCCGCCGGCGTGCACCGCTACGAACTCGGCCTGGTCAAGGGCCGCATCGATGCCGGCGAGACGCCCGAGCACGCCGCCAACCGCGAGCTGATGGAAGAAGCCGGCTACGGCGCCAATTCGGTGCAGGTGCTGCGCTCGCTGACCCTCGCGCCGACCTACATGAGCCACCAGACCCATCTGGTGCTCGCGCGCGACCTGTATCCAAAACGCCTGCCTGGCGACGAACCCGAGGAGCTCGACGTGGTGCCATGGAAACTCGATGCCCTGCATGAACTGATCCTGCGCGAGGATTTCTCCGAAGGCCGTTCCATCGCCGCGCTGTTCATCGCGCGCGAATACCTGCAGCGCCATGCAGCTGACTGACGCGCTGCGCGAGGCCGTCATCGCCACCGCGCGCGAAGCCGCGGCGGAGATCCTGCGCGTCTACGACACCTGTTTCGACGTCGACCACAAGGCCGACGACAGCCCGCTGACCGCCGCCGACCTCGCCGCGCACCGCTGCATCGTCGATCGCCTCGAAGCGCTGACGCCGGACATCCCGGTGTTGTCGGAGGAATCGGCCGACACCATTCCAACCTCGGTGCGACGCACGTGGACGCGGCTGTGGGTGGTCGATCCGCTCGACGGCACGCGCGAGTTCGTCAAGCGCAACGGCGAGTTCACCGTCAACATCGCCCTGGTCGAGGACGGCGAGGTCTTGTTCGGAGTGATCCAGGCGCCGGTGACAGGCGCGCTGTGGCACGGTGCGCGCGGGCAGGGCGCATTCCGCCGCGAAGGGGATGCCGATGTCGCGCTGCGCACCCGCGTGCCGGCACAGGCGCCGCTGCGCGTGGCCGCCAGCCGATCGCACCGCAACGAACGTACCGAGGCGCTGCTCGACCGCATCGCCGAGGCGACCGGTACGGCCGGCGAGCCGGTGGCGCTGGGGTCCTCGCTGAAGTTCTGCCGGCTCGCCGAGGGCGGCATGGACGTCTACCCGCGCTTCGGCCCGACCAGCGAATGGGACACCGCGGCGGGGCAGGCGATCGTCGAGGCCGCCGGCGGCGTCGTGCTCGATCCGCGCGGCCGGCCGCTGCGCTACAACCAGCGCGACACGGTGCTCAACGGCGACTTCATGGTGCTCGGCGACCCGGCGCTGCCGTGGAAAGAGTGGGTGGGCGATCGCGC
>DATCYC010000385.1:0-2225 GCA_036570525.1 Luteimonas sp. | reverse complement strand
CTCGATTCCGCAAGAGCCGTCGGGGGCGTAGCCCCGACCTACGGACGAACGCATGGACCCTGACTTCTGGCAACAACGTTGGCGCGACAACAGGATCGGCTTCCACCGGGACGGCGTGCTGCCGCTGCTGGAGAAACACTGGCCGTCGCTCGGGCTCGCCACCGGCAGCCGCGTGTTCGTGCCGCTGTGCGGCAAGTCGCTGGACATGGCGTGGCTGGCGGCACGTGGGCACCGGGTGCTCGGCGTGGAGCTGTCACCGCTGGCGGTCGGGCAGTTCTTCGACGAGAACGGCCTGGCACCGACGAAGCGCGAATCGCCTTTGGGCACGCACTTCACCGCCGGCCCGATCGAAATCATCTGCGGCGACGCTTTCGCGCTCGATGCGCAGACCCTCGCCGACTGCGCAGCCGTCTACGATCGCGCCGCCCTGATCGCGCTGCCGCGGCCGATGCGCGACGTCTACGTGGGCGAGTTGCATGCACGGCTACCGGTCGGATGCCGCGGCCTGCTGGTCACGCTGGAATATCCGCCGGACGAGAAGGCCGGGCCTCCGTTCCCGGTGGACGCCGCCGAGGTGGAACGGTTGTACGGACGCGACTGGGAGGTCGAACAGCTCGAACGTCGCGACATACTCGCTTCCGAGCCGGGATTCACCGCGGAGGGCGTGACGGCGCTGTGCACCGCCGCCTGGCAGTTGGTGAAAGTCGTAACGCCCGGTTCCTTGTAGGAGCGGCTGAAGCCGCTCCTGCAATGGTGGGGCGCCGGAGATCGGTCGGCGGGCGAACACAACGGGGGAAGGAACGCATGGTCCGCTGGCTCAAACGCATCGCACTGCTGGTCGTCGCACTGGTCGTCTTCGCCCTGGTCGCGGCCTGGATGCTGCTGCGGGGAAGCCTGCCCGAACTCGATGGCGAAGCCGCGCTGCCCGGGCTGTCCACGGCCGCCACCGTGCAGCGCGACCGGCTGGGCGTGGTGACCATCGACGCCGCAAGCGAGGCGGACGCGATGCGCGCGCTGGGCTACGTGCACGCCCAGGAACGCTACTTCGGGATGGACCTGATGCGCCGAACCGCCGCCGGCGAGCTGTCGGCGCTGTTCGGGCCGGCCGCGCTCGACTTCGACAAGCGCCAGCGCGTGCACCGGATGCGCGCACGCGCGACCGCCAACCTTCGCGGCATCGCGGGGCAGCGGACAGCCGCACTGCGTGCCTATACCGAGGGTGTCAACGCGGGCCTTGCGGGGCTCCACGTGCGCCCCTGGCCCTACCTGCTCCTGGGGCAGGCGCCGGAGCCGTGGCGCATGGAGGATTCCGCACTGGCCGGTTACGCGATGTACTTCGACCTGCAGGACGCCGACGGCAGCCGCGAACTGGCGCTGTGGAAGCTGCAGCAACACCTGCCGCCGGCGCTTTTCGCGCTGCTGGCCCATGGCGGCACGAGCTGGGATGCTCCGCTCGAGGGGGGCGCGATCGGCGATGCCGTGCTTCCCGGTCCCGACCAGGTGGACCTGCGCCGACTGTCGGCGCCGGCCTGGGACGAAGTGAAGGGATCGCGTACCGCCGCCCTCACTCCACCATCCGCCCTGCGGATGGTCCCCCTCTCTCCCGCGATGCGGGAGAGAGGCATCGGCGGGCCGCCTGTGGCGGCCGATCTGCCCAAGGGCAGCAACAACTTCGCCGTCTCCGGTGCAGTGACGCGCGACGGACGGGCGATCGTCGCCAACGACATGCACCTGGGCCTGCGCGCGCCGGGCACGTGGTTCCGCGCGCGCCTGCGCTACCCGGACCTGCGCGCGCCGGGCGGCAAAGTCGACGTGCAGGGCTTCACCCTGCCCGGCCTGCCCGCCGTGGTGGTCGGCAGCAATGGCCACGTGGCGTGGGCGTTCACGAACAGCTACGTCGACAGCACCGACTGGAAGCGCGTCGTTCCATGCGCTCCGGCGAAGCCGGCAACCGCGTCATGCACGCCGATCACCGCGCATCGCGAAACGATCGACGTCGCCGGCACGGATGCCGTGGCGCTGACCGTCGAAGACGCCGCATGGGGTCCGATCCTCGAACACGAATCCGACGGCAGCGCGCTGGCGCTGCGCTGGACCGCCCACCTGCCCGGCGCGCTGAACCTCGGGCTGAGCGAGTTCGCCCGCGCCGGCAACCTCGCCGCAGTCCTGCGCGCCGCCGACGGCGCCGCCATCCCCACCCAGAACCTGCTCGTCGCCGACAGCGC
>DATCYC010000384.1:0-2043 GCA_036570525.1 Luteimonas sp. | reverse complement strand
CCGAAGGCCAGGTTGAGGTTCTGCATTGCCTGCGTCGCAGCGCCCTTGAGCAGGTTGTCGAGCGTGGCGACGACGACCAGGCGGCGCCCGTCATCCGACAGCGTGAAGCCGCCGACCTCGGCGCCGTGGCGGCCGGCGATGCGGCTGACCCACGGCGCTTCGTCGTCCACGCGCAGCAGCGGCTCGTCGGCATAGCGGTCGGCGTAACGCGCGCGCACCGCATCAATCGTGGTCGGCTCGCGCAGGTGCAGGTTCGCGGTCACCGTCAGGCCGCGGAAGTGCGGGGCGACGTGCGGCATGAACTCGACCGCCAACCCGGACTGGCGACTGACTTCGCGCTCGTGCAGGTGGTCGACAAGCGCGTACGGCATCAGGTTGTCGCGCAGCTTGTCGGCGTCGTTGCGATCGGACGGCGTGGTACCGGCGCCGGAGTAGCCGGACACGCCGAAGCACTGCACCGGTCCTTCGACCAGGTCGCGGACGGGTGCGATCGCGAACTGCATCGCGCTGGCGTAGCAGCCGGGATTGGCGATGCGCTTCTGGCCGGCGTAGCGGTCGCGGGTGAGTTCGGGCAGGCCGTAGTACCAGTCGTCGTCGAAGCGGTGGTCGGCGGACAGGTCGACGATCACCGGATCGCCGCCCCGCCCCGCCAGCCCATCGATGCAGGCGTCCGACTTGCCGTTGGGCAGCGCAAGCACGCAGGCATCGACGTTGAAATCCCCGAGCGACTCGTGCGGAACGTTGGCGTAGCGCAGAGAGCCCTCGTACTCGGCAACATGCGCGGACACCGGCTGGCCATCGAGCTCGCGCGAGGACACGAACACCAGTTCGAACCGCGGGTGCCCGGCAATCAGCCGGATCAGCTCCGCTCCGGTGTGGCCCCGCGCGCCGACGATTCCGACGGTCCTGGCTTCAACCAACTTGTTCTCAGCCATGGGCTGGTCCTCCGTGTTCGAGCCGGTCGCGCAGGTTCGCCGGCGGCCATTCGCATGCAGCCATCGTTCAATCCCGCAGCGTGGGTTCGCGCACGGCGCAGTGCGCCACCGCGCGTTCGATCTGCTCGAATCCGTCGAGCCCGTACCAGAACGCCCTCCACCTCTCCTGCCGGATACAGCCGTCGGCTTCGGCGTGGTAGAAGACGTTGACCGCGTTGTGGTGCCGCGAGCGCCAGAACAGGCGCGGCGTTTCCTCGCGCATCACCTGCCACACCGCGCGGCCGAGACCCTCGCCCTGGGCGTCATCCAGCACCGCGAACTTGTCCAGGTACGGCACGCCGTCCACGTCGGTGAGGATCACCGCCGTGCGGTAGTGCTCGCTGACGTAGGCACGCAGCAGCGGCGTGCGCTCGAAGTAGTCGCCGGCCAGGCGACGGCCGAACGCCGACTCGATCAGTTCGCGCAGGCGCGGCAGGTCGAGCTGGTCCCAACGTTCGGCGTGCAGCACGCGCTCTCCGCGTCGTACCAGCGTGCCCGAACCTTTGTGGGTGAACAGTTCCTTGGCCAGTTCCTCGGGCCGGGTGATCGACACCGACGACGACGGCGGCAGCACCGCCAGCAGGTCATGGATCTGCTCGATCTTCACCCGCATGCCCGAATGCAGCCACGGCTGCGCCAGCAGTTCGTCGTACTCGGTGCTCAGGTTGATCGAGTCGATCACCCTGTCGCTTTCGTCGAGCAAGCCGCCGGTACCGGTGAGGAAGACGATCTTGTACGGCTGCAAGGTCTTGATCAGCTCGTTCGCCGCCCAGTCGGCGTTGACGTTGACGATCTGGCCGTCGGCGGTTTCGCCCAGCGAGGCGATCACTGGAATCGAACCGACCTTGATCGCGGCGTGGATGCCGTCGGTATCGACCGCGGCCACGCGCCCGACCAGGCCGTAGCGGTCGCGATCGAGGAATTCCGCCTCGAACACGCCGGACTGGATCGATGTCGCGCGCACGCCTTCGACCTGCAGCGCTTCGACCAGGCGCAGGTTCTCGTGGCGCAGTACGCGGCGGACGACGGCAAGCACGGCGGCGTCGGTGTGGCGCAGGTTGTCGACGAC
>DATCYC010000383.1:0-1826 GCA_036570525.1 Luteimonas sp. | reverse complement strand
TGGAAGTGCCGCAGTCGATCTCGATCATCACCGCGCGCGACCTGCAGGACCGCGGCCTGCATGCCGTCGACGAGGCGATGTGGTACGTGGCCGGCGCCCAGGGCGGCGTGTACGGCATGGATACCCGCAGCGAATGGTTGCTGGTGCGCGGCTTCCAGCCGGCACGCTACCTCGACGGCCTGGCGCTGCCGACCGGTACCTGGAGCGGCCAGACCCGCATCGAACCCTACGGCATGGAGCGGATCGAGGTGCTCAAGGGCCCGGCGTCGGTCAACTACGGCGCGATGCCTCCGGGCGGCCTGCTCAACTACGTCACCAAGCGCCCGCACGCCGACATACCCAATGAGGTCGAAGTGCAGCTCGGCAGCGACGCCATGAAGCAGGTCGCGTTCGACATCGGCGGCACGCTCAACGAAAACGGCACCGTGCTGTACCGTTTGACGGGCCTGGCGCGCAACAGCGACAACTTCGTCGACTACATCCACGACGACCGCTACTACTTCGCCCCGGCCCTGACCTGGAAGCCGGACGAGGCCAACGAGCTGACCGTGCTGACACGCTGGCAGAAGGCCGATACGAAGAACGGCGCCGGCTTCCTGCCGGCGGTCGGCACGCTGCTGCCGAACCCCAACGGCAGGATCTCGCCCAGCCTCTATACCGGCGAGCCGAACACCAACGACTACGTCAAGACCGTGGCCTCGATCGGCTACGACTTCCGTCATGATTTCGGCGCTGGCACGGTGTTCCGGCAGAACGTCCGCTTCGAGGATTCGAAGGTGGACCCGACGGTGATGGTGGTGCCCTGGGGCTACCTGGGCGACCAGCGCACGCTGTATCGCTACATGTGGTCGATCAAGGAGGACGCGAAGACCTTCGGCATCGACAACAACCTGCAGTGGCGCTTCGGCGGCGATCGCGTCGAGCACACGGTGCTGGCCGGCCTCGACTACCGGCGCCTGGAGAGCGACTACGGCTACGGCTTCGACTTCTCCGCAACCGGACTGGACGCCTTCGATCCGGTCTACGGCACGATGCCGGGCGCGGCGCCGTCGTTCACCGGCACCACCTTGCAGGAGACCGGCCAGGTCGGCCTGTACGTGCAGGACCAGGTCAGGGCCGGCCAGTGGCTGGTGACCATCGGCGGCCGCCAGGACTGGGTCGGCACCGACACCAACGGCCGGCACCAGAGCGATGACCGGTTCTCCGGCCGCGTCGGCGTCACCTACCTGTTCGACAATGGCTTCGCGCCGTATGCCAGCTGGGGGCAGTCGTTCGAGGTGGTCAGCGGCACCGAGGCACCCGAACGCGGCGGCAAGGCGTTCGAGCCGAGCACCGGCGAACAGGTCGAGGTCGGCGTCAAGTACCAGCCGGCCAACGGCAACATGCTGCTCACCCTGGCCGCCTACAAGATCGCGCAGGACAACGTCAACGTCATCGATCCCGACTACACCTCGTATTCGATCCAGCAAGGCCAGTACGAAACACGCGGCCTCGAGCTGGAAGGGCGCTGGAACATCGCGCGCAACTTCAGCGTCTACGGCGCATATGCCTACGTCGATTCGGAAGTGACCGAAACCAGTGCCGCCGCGCTGGATACGCTGGGCAAGCAGATCCCGCTGCAGCCGAAGCAGTCTGCGTCGCTGGGCGGCGATTACACGATCACCAGCGGCGCGCTGTCCGGGTTTGGCTTCGGCGCGGGCGTGCGCTACGTCGGCGAGCATTTCGGCGACGTGGCCAACCAGTGGGAGGCGCCGTCGCACACCCTGTTCGACGCCTCCGCCCACTACGACTTCAGCAACTGGCGCCTGCAGCTGAACGTGCAGAAC
>DATCYC010000382.1:0-7984 GCA_036570525.1 Luteimonas sp. | reverse complement strand
CCCGGGCGCAGCACGCGCGCGGCTTCGGCGACGGCCTGGGCGGGCTTGGCGGCGTAGGTCAGGGCGTGCATCAGCACGACCAGGTCGAAGCTGGCGGCGTCGAAGGGCAGGGCGTGCATGTCGGCCTCGCGCACTTCGACGTTGCGGTACTGGCGCAGGCGCTCGCTGGCGGCGGACACCACGCGCTGGCTGCTGTCGATGCAGACGTAGCGGTGCGCGTGCGGGGCCAGCAGTTCGGCCAGCACGCCGTCGCCGGAGGCGATGTCGAGCACGTCGCCGGTCTCGAACAGCGGCAGCACCGAGCGCGCCAGCGCTTCCCAGGTGCGGCCGGGCGAGTAGTGGCGCTCCATGTCGCCGGCCACCGAGTCGGCCCAGTTCTGGTCGGCCGCGCGCATCGCCAGCACGCCGGCCACGCGCATGGCGTCCTGGCGCAGCAGCGGGTCGTCGCTGCCGGCGCTCAGCGCCTGCCACAGGCTGCGCTGGGCGGGGTCGAGGGTGGCTTCGTCGAAGCGGTAGTAGGCCGACACGCCGGAGCGGCGGTCGCGCACCAGGCCGGCTTCCTTGAGCCGCGCCAGGTGGGTGGACACGCGCGGCTGGGCCAGCTGGGTGATCGCCGACAGTTCGGCAACGGTCAGCTCCTCGCCCTCCAGGAGCGCCAGCAGGCGCACGCGGGTCGCGTCGGCAAGCACCTTCAGGCGGGCCGACCAGCCTTCGAGGTCCATTAATATCTTCCTATCGCGATATAGAGATAAGTTTCCTCCCTGCGACGGTGAAGGTCAAGGCCGCGGCCGCGAATCACCGGGTTTGCCGTCCTCGTCCGGCGGCGTGGTGAACGTCCCGTCCTTCGGTTCCACGCGCGCCCCGGCTACAATTCCGCGTCTGATTCCAACGCGGAGCGCGCAACGTGGATTTTGGGTTCACCGAAGAACAGCTGATGATCCAGGACGTTGCGCGGCGCATCGCGCAGGAGAAGGTCGGTCCCAGCGCCGAACAGTTCGACAAGAGCGGTGAATTCCCGCTCGAGAACATCCGCCTGCTGGGCGAGAACGGGCTGATGGGCATCGAGGTGCCGGCCGAGTACGGCGGCGCGGGCATGGACCCGGTGGCCTACGTGCTGGCGATGGTCGAGATCGCCGCGGCCGACGCCGCGCACTCGACCATCATGTCGGTCAACAACTCGCTGTTCTGCAACGGCATCCTGACCCACGGCACCGAGGCGCAGAAGCAGAAGTACGTGCGCGCGATCGCCGAGGGCGAGGAAATCGGCGCCTTCGCGCTGACCGAGCCGCAGTCGGGCTCCGACGCCACGGCCATGCGCTGCCGCGCGGTGAAGCAGGCCGACGGCACGTTCGTGGTCAACGGCAAGAAGAGCTGGATCACCTCCGGCCCGGTGGCGAAGTACATCGTGCTGTTCGCGATGACCGACCCGGACAAGGCCGCGCGCGGGATCACCGCATTCCTGATCGACACCACGCGCGGGGGCTTCCACCGCGGCAAGACCGAGCCCAAGCTCGGCATCCGCGCCTCGGCCACCTGCGAGATCGAGTTCGCCGACTACGTCGTGCAGGCCGACGAGGTGCTGGGCGAGGAAGGCCACGGCTTCAAGATCGCCATGGGCGTACTCGACGCCGGTCGCATCGGCATCGCATCCCAGGCCATCGGCATCGCCCGCGCCGCCTACGAGGCCAGCCTGGAGTACGTGCGCGAGCGCAAGGCCTTCGGCCAGCCGATCGGCGCGTTCCAGATGATCCAGGCCAAGATCGCCGACATGAAGTGCAAGCTCGATGCTTCCCTGCTGCTGACGCTGCGCGCGGCGTGGCTGAAGGGGCAGGGCAAGCGCTTCACCACCGAGGCCGCGGTGGCCAAGCTCACCGCTTCGGAGGCGGCGATGTGGATCGCCCACCAGGCGGTGCAGATCCACGCCGGCATGGGTTATTCGAAGGAAATGCCGATCGAGCGCTACTTCCGCGACGCCAAGATCACCGAGATCTACGAGGGCACCAGCGAAATCCAGCGCCTGGTCATCGCCCGCCACGAAACCGGGCTGCGCTGAGCGATGCAAGCCACCCGCAAGACATCGAGGTCGGACAGAACCGCCTGTCCCGTCGTGCGCGGCCACGATCGCCGCGAAAGCAGGATCGTCGTGACCGGCAGGGCCCGCCATCTTCCATCCCGGCCCGCTCCTTCCTGAGCCCGGCACGCCCGCAACACCTGATTGCTGAACCCCCACCCCGGGCCCGGCATGCGCACGGGCTCTACATCATCGGACCCTCATCCCATGAGTACGCAACGCAAAACCGCCTCCTCGCGCCCGACCGCGCGCAAGGCCGCTGCCGCCCGCCAGAACCGCAAGGCCGACCGTGCCGATCTCGTCCTGCTGGACCCCATCTTCCAGGCGATCCGCAAACACGCTGGCAAGGGTGGCCAGGACCACGCGGTCGCCTTCGCCGACGCCTTCTACCACCGCCTGACGGCTGACGAACTGCCGCTGCACGATCCCGCAGGCTGGGCCGCGCTGGCAAGCGACTTCCTCGACTTCGCGCGGACCCGCAAGCGCGGCACCGCCAACGTGCGCCTGTTCAATCCGGACATGAAGCAGCACGGCTGGGAGTCGCCGCACACGGTGCTGCAGATCGTCAACGACGACATGCCGTTCCTGGTCGACTCGGTGACCATGGCGCTGGCAGAGCAGGGCATCGGCGTGTACGTGCTCGGGCACCCGGTGGTGCCGATCACCCGCGACCGCGCCGGCAAGCTGCTGGAAGTCGGCGAGGGCAACCCCGAGTCGCTGATGCACATGGAGATCGACCGCCTGACCGGCGACGCGATCGACACAGTCCGCACCACGCTGCAGGGGGTGCTGGCCGAGGTGCGGGGGATCGTCGCCGACTGGGGCGCGATGCGCGAGAAGATGCTGCAGGTGGCCGAGGACATCGCCACGCGCAGGCTACCGATCGACGAGGCCGGCCGACGCGAGGCGCAGGAGTTCCTGCGCTGGACCGCCGAAGACCACTTCACCCTGTTCGGCTACCGCGAGTACGAGGTGAAGAAGAAGGGCAAGGAGGAAATCCTGTGCGCGGTCGAAGGCAGCGGCCTGGGGCTGCTGCGCGCGAAGGAGGTAGGCAAGCCGCGCCTGCTCAAGTCGCTCGCGGCGCACTACATGCCGCAGTCGGGCGCGGTCGACGCGCTGATCCTGACCAAGACCAACGCACGCTCGACGGTGCACCGCCCCGGCTACATGGACTACATCGGCGTGCTCGAGTTCGACGACAAGGGCAAGCCGACCGGCGAGGAGCGCTTCCTCGGCCTGTACACCTCCAGCGCCTACAACCGGCGCCCGTGGGACATCCCGCTGGTGCGCGAGCGCTTCGAGCACGTGATGCGCGAGTCCGGCCTCAAGCCGAACAGCCACAGTGGCAAGGCGCTCAAGCACATCCTCGAGACGCTGCCCCGCGACGAGCTGTTCCAGTCCAGCGAGGACGAGCTGCTGAAGCTGGCCACGGGCATCCTTGGCCTGCAGGAGCGCGTGCGCAGCAAGCTGTTCCTGCGCCGCGACCGCTACGGGCGCTTCTATTCGGCGCTCGTGTACCTGCCGCGCGACCGCTACAACACCGACCTGCGCATGCGCGTCGAAGCGCTGCTCAAGCGCGAGCTGCACGCCGACCATGTCGACACCAACCTGCAGGTGGGCGAATCGCCGCTGGCGCAGTTGCACATGCTCGTGCGCCCGCGTGCGGGCGAGGCGGTCGAACTCGACCAGGCCGCGCTCGAGGCCGAGCTGGCCGACATCGTGCGCAACTGGCACGACGACCTGCGCGACGCGCTGGTTGCCGCGCACGGCGAACGCGAAGGCCTGGCGCTCGCCTCGCGCTACGGTCGCGCGCTGTCGACGCCATACCTGCAGGAGGCCGGCACCGACGTCGCCGTCGACGACGTCCGCCACCTCGCAATGCTGCATGGCCCGGACGACCTGGCGCTGAGCCTGCACCGGTACCACGCCGGCGCCGGCGGCCTGCGCTTGAAGTTCTATCGCCGGTCCGACGACATCCCGCTGTCCGACGCGCTGCCGATGATGGAGAACATGGGCCTGCGCGTGATCACCGAGCATCCCTACCAGCTGCGGATCGACGACGGCCTCACCTTCCTGCAGGACTTCGAGGTCGAGGCGACGCGCGAATTCGACATCGCCGCAACCGGGTCCGCGTTCGAGGACGCGTTCCTCCAGGTGTGGCGCGGCAACGCCGAGAACGACGGCTTCAACCGCCTCGTGCTCGGTGCCGGGCTGACCTGGCGCCAGGTCGCGATGCTGCGCGGTTACTGCAAGTTCCTCCTGCAGGTCGGCGTGCCGTTCTCGCAGAGCTACGTCGAGGAAACCTTCTCGCGCTACCCGCTGCTGGCCAGGTTGCTGGTGGAACTGTTCGAGGCGCGCTTCGACCCGCGCCGGGAGAAGCCCGGCAAGGCCGAACTCACCGAGGGTCGCGAGCGGTTCGCGGGCCAGCTCGGGATGCTCTGCGGCGACGACGCCGAGGCGCTCAAGGCCCTGCGGCCGCTCATCGATGCCCGCGCCAAGGGCCGCGACGTGCAGTACGCCGCCGCGCGCGCCGGACTCAAGGGGCTGCTCGACCGCGTCGCCAGCCTCGACGAGGACCGCATCATGCGCAGCTTCATGGGCGTCATCGACGCCACCCTGCGCACCGGCTACTACCAGGTCAACGACGACGGCAGCGACAAGGACTACATCGGGTTCAAGTTCGACTCCGCCCGCGTGCCGGACCTGCCCAAGCCGCGGCCGTATCGCGAGATCTTCGTCTACGGCCCGCGCGTGGAAGGCACCCACCTGCGCTTCGGCCCGGTCGCCCGCGGCGGCCTGCGCTGGTCGGACCGGCGCGAGGACTTCCGCACCGAGGTGCTGGGCCTGGTCAAGGCGCAGATGGTGAAGAACACGGTGATCGTGCCGGTCGGTTCGAAGGGCGGTTTCTTCGTCAAGCAGCCGCCGGCCGAACGCGATGCGCTGCAGGCCGAGGGCATCGCCTGCTACAGGATGTTCATCAACAGCATGCTCGACGTCACCGACAACCTGGTCGACGGCAAGGTCGTGCATCCGCGCAACGTGGTCCGCCACGACGACGACGACCCGTACCTGGTCGTCGCCGCCGACAAGGGCACCGCGCGCTTCTCGGACATCGCCAACGGCATCGCCCGCGAGCACGGCTACTGGCTCGACGACGCGTTCGCCTCCGGCGGTTCGGTCGGCTACGACCACAAGGGCATGGGCATCACCGCCCGCGGCGGCTGGGAGTCGGTCAAGCGCCACTTCCGCGCGCTCGGGCGTGACAGCCAGAAGCAGGACTTCACCTGCGTGGGCATCGGCGACATGTCCGGCGACGTTTTCGGCAACGGCATGCTGCTGTCGAAGCACATCCGCCTGGTCGCGGCGATGGACCACCGCCACATCTTCGTCGATCCGGACCCGGACTCGGCCGTTTCGTACAAGGAACGCCAGCGCCTGTTCAAGCTGCCGCGCTCGAGCTGGGAAGACTACGACAAGACGCTGATCAGCAAGGGTGGTGGCGTATTTGCGCGCTCGGCCAAGTCGATCCCGGTGTCGGCGGAAATGCGCGAGGCGCTCGGACTCGGCGACGACGTGGCGGCGATGAGCCCCAACGAACTGATGAGCGCCGTGCTCAAGGCGCCGGTGGACCTGCTGTGGAACGGCGGCATCGGCACCTACGTCAAGGGCAGTGGTGAATCCAACGCCGACGTCGGCGATCGTGCCAACAACGCCATCCGCATCAACGGCGGCGAACTGCGGTGCAAGGTGGTGGGCGAGGGCGGCAACCTGGGCTTCACCCAGTGCGGCCGCATCGAGGCCGCGCACAACGGCGTGCTGCTCAACACCGACTTCATCGACAACTCGGCCGGCGTGGACACCTCGGACCACGAGGTCAACATCAAGATCCTGCTCAACGGCCAGGTGCAGGCGGGCAAGCTCAAGGTCGAAGAGCGCAACAAGCTGCTCAAGTCCATGACCGACGAAGTCGCCGGCCTGGTGCTCACCGACAACTACCGCCAGAACCAGGCGCTGAGCCTGATGGAGCGGATGAGCGTGTCGCGCCTGGGCTCCAAGCAGCACTTCATCCAGACCCTGGAATCGCAGGGCCTGCTCGACCGCCAGATCGAGGACCTGCCGTCGGACTCCGAGATCGCCGAGCGCAAGGCGCGCGGCCTGGGCCTGACGCGGCCGGAACTGGCGATACTGCTGTCGTACTCGAAGCTGGTGGTGTTCCAGCAGTTGGTCGATTCCGACGTGCCCGAGGATCCGTACCTGTCCAGGGAGCTGGTGCGCTACTTCCCCGAGCCGCTGCAGAAGAAGTACGCCAGGGCGATGGAGGACCACCGCCTGAAGCGCGAGATCATCGCCACCGCGGTGACCAACTCCACCATCAACCGGATGGGCGCGACCTTCCTGCTGCGCATGCAGGAAGACAGCGGCCGCAGTCCGGGCGAGGTGGCCAAGGCCTTCACCATCAGCCGCGAGACGCTGGACGCGCGCGCGCTGTGGGCGCAGATCGACGCGCTCGACGGCAAGGTGCCCGAGTCGGTGCAGATCGACGCGCTGCAGGTGATCTGGTCGCTGCAGCGTTCGATGACGCGCTGGCTGCTGGCGCGCCCGGGTGCGATCCCCGGCATCACCGCGGCGGTGGACCGCTACCACGACGGCTTCCACGACATCCGCGCGGGCGAGGCGATCCTGCCCGATTCGCAGCGTCCCGAGTACGAGGCGAGCCTGGCCGAATGGAAGGCCCGCGGCGTGCCGGACGACCTGGGCCAGCAGCTGGCGGCGCTGCCCTACCTGGAACCGTGCTGCGACATCATCGAGGTCGCGCGCGAGCGCAAGCTCAAGCCGGTGGACGTGGCCAGGGTGCACTTCCGCCTCGGCGACGCGCTGCGCCTGCCGTGGCTGGTGCGGCAGATCGACCAGCTTCCTGTGGAAGGCCGCTGGCACGCCGTCGCGCGCGGCGTGCTGCGCGACGAACTGGCCGCGCAGCAGCGCGCGCTGGTCGGCCAGGCGCTGTCGACGAAGGGCTCCGGTCCCGACGGCAAGGTGCGCAGCTGGATCGACCGCGACGATCCGGCGCTGCGCTTCACGCTGTCGATGCTCGGTGAGCTGGCCGCGCAGAAGACGCTCGACTACCCGACCGCCTCGGTGGCCGTGCGCAGGCTTGCGCAGCTGACGGCCAGCAGCTGAGGCCCGGACTTGCCGGCGGCCCGCAAGGCCCGCCGGCAAGTCCTCGGTGATGGAAGACCCGGGCCGCATCCGCGGCCCGGGTTATGCTCGTGGCACGTCCATGGAGCCGCCGATGACCGCGAACCCACGCATCGCCTTCCTCGCCAGTCAGGCCGATGACGCGCAGGCTGCGCTGGCCGATCTGTCGCGCGTGCACGGCCAGTGCGCGCCGGAAGACGCGGACGTGCTATGTCCGCTGGGTGGCGACGGCTTCATGCTGCAGACGCTGCATCGCCACGGCGGGCTCGGCAAGCCGGTCTACGGCATGAAACTGGGCGGCGTCGGCTTCCTGATGAACCACGACCGCGCCGACGACGCCGGCAGCGGCCTGCTCGATCGCATCGCCGCGGCCCAGCCGGCCGTGCTCAGGCCGCTGGAAATGCTCGCGCAGACCGAGTCGGGCGCCAGCGTCGGTTCGCTGGCCTACAACGAGGTGTCACTGCTGCGGCAGACGCGGCAGGCCGCGCACCTGCGCATCGAGCTCAACGACCAGAGGCGGCTGGAAGAGCTGATCTGCGACGGCGTGCTGGTCGCCACGCCGGCGGGCAGCACCGCCTACAACTTTTCCGCGCACGGGCCGATCCTGCCGCTCGGGTCGAACGTCGTCGCGCTGACCCCGATCGCCGCATTCCGGCCGCGACGCTGGCGCGGCGCCGTGCTCAAGGCCGAAACGGAGATCCGTTTCCACGTGCTCGA
>DATCYC010000381.1:0-2598 GCA_036570525.1 Luteimonas sp. | reverse complement strand
CGCCAACAAGCGCGTCGAGAACGTGCGCGAAGTGGCCGCGGCGATCAGCGTGATCGGCGAGCAGCAGCTCGAGAACATGGGCGCGAACTCGCTGACCGACTACGCCGACCTCGTGCCCGGCATGCAGGTGCAGGACAGCGGTTCGCCGGGCATGACCTCGATATCGATCCGCGGCGTCGCCGCGCTGTCGTCGGGCGCCACTGTGGCCACCTACATCGACGAGGTGCCGGTGGGTTCGAGCGGCGTCTACCAGGCCGCGAACATCTTCAACCTCGACCTGCTGCCCTATGACATCGGCCGCATCGAAGTGCTGCGTGGCCCGCAGGGAACGCTGTACGGCGCCGGCGCGATCGGCGGCCTGCTCAAGTACGTGACCCGCGCGCCGGACCTGCTGGACAGCGAATTCCGGATCGGCGCGGGGCTGTCGTCCGTGCCCGAGGGCGACCAGGGCTGGAACGTGCGCTTCGGCGCCAGCCTGCCGCTGCAGGAAGACCGTCTTGGCCTGCGCGTGAGCTATGCGCGCAACGAGCTGCCCGGCTATACCGACAATGCCGTCGACGGCCGCGAGGACATCAACGGCGGCAGCCAGACCGGCGCGCGCGCGGCGCTGGTGTGGGACGGTGACGCGTTCGACCTGAAGCTGGCGGCGCTGCACCAGGGCATCGACAGTGACAACAGCGCGACCGTGTCGCTGGATCCGGCGACGGGCGATCCGATGTTCGACGACCTCACCGGCCAGGTGTGGCAGCCGCAGCCGTTCACCAAGGACCTGGACCTGTACTCGCTGACCCTGGACTGGGACCTGGGCTGGGCCGACTTCGTCTCGGCCACGGGCTGGTCCGACACGAGCACGATGTACCAGCTCGACTCGACGATCCAGTTCGGCGAATTCGCGAACCTGCAGCTCGGGCTGCCGGAACCCGGGCTCTCGCGCCTGCGCTACAACCTGGAGCTGGAAAAGCTCACCCAGGAGTTCCGCCTGAGCTCGAAGAGCGGCGGCCGCTTCGAGTGGCTGGTCGGCGTGTTCCACACCCACGAGGACGCGATCCAGAGCCAGCGCGTACGGCTGATGCAGGGCGACGGTTCGCCGTTGCCGGCACCGCTGGACGACATGTTCGGCATCCTGGCGGTGATCGACCTGCCCAGCGACTACAAGGAAACGGCGCTTTTCGCCAACGGCTCCTGGCGCGTCACCGACCGCTTCAAGATCAACGCCGGCGTGCGCCAGGCGCGCAACGACCAGTGGTTCAGCCAGAACGTGCCCGAAGGCGTGCTGGTGGCGCTCGGCGAGTCGCCGGGCGAATCCGAGGAGGACGTGTTCACCTGGAGCCTGAGCCCGCAATTCGAGCTGTCCGAGGACGTGATGGTCTACGCGCGGGCCGCCACCGGCTACCAGCCTGGCGGGCCCAATGTCGCATTGCCCGGGATGCCATCGAGCGTGGACTCGTCGATGCTGTCGAGCTACGAGGTCGGTTTGAAGTCGCAGTTCGCCGACCGGCGCGTGCAGCTGGACCTGGCCGCGTTCCGCATCGACTGGGACGACATCCAGGTGGCGGCGCAGTTCAACGGCATCGGCGGCCTGGTCAACGGCGGCGAGGCGACCAGCGAGGGCCTGGAGCTTGCCGCGCTGTTCCGCCCCACCGACGCCCTGCAGCTCGGCCTCAACGCCGCGTACACCGACGCGACGGTGAAGAACGACTTCGCGGCGACGGTGATCCCGCAGCCGGGCTTCGACGTCGTCCTCAACACCGGCCTGGCCGGCGACCGCATGCCGTACTCGCCGAAGCTGGCGTGGTCGGCGACCGCGGAATACCTGTTCGACGTGGGGAGCATGCAGGGCCAGGTGGGCGCGGTCCTGCGCTGGGTGGGCGACCGCGTCAACGACACCACCGAGCGCCAGCGCGTGACGGCGCCGGGGGATCCATCGACCATCCTGGACGAACAGATCACGCCGCCGGTGGAGCTGAATTCCTACAGCGCGCTCGACCTGTACGCCGGGATCGGCAAGGGTGCCTGGTCGCTGCGCGCCTACGTCAACAACGTGGCCGACGAACGCGCCTGGTCGTCGGTCAGCCCGGCCGCCAGCGCGCTGACCGGCGCGGTTGTGCAGGTCGGCGCGGTGCCGATCCAGCCGCGCATGTTCGGCATCGAGTTCGACTACCGCTTCTGAGCCACCGGTCCGTCGTGACGGGCCGGTACCCCGAGCACCACCGGAGACGGACCACCGCATGTCGAGCGTCGCGCCGCTGCCGCAACAGGACGATGCCTTGCCGCAGCCCTACCTGCTGTTCCTCGGCGACATCGTCGAGCCGGCGTACGCCAAGACCGCGTTCGGGCTGCGCGACTGGGCGCCCGAGCGCTGCGTCGGCGAGTTCGCCTGCGTCGGCGCGAAGGTCAGCGCCGGGCTCGCGCCGATGACGCCGGAGCAGGCGCGCGGCGCGGGTGCGAGATCGATGGTGATCGGGGTCGCCAACCCCGGCGGCCTGATCCCCGACGGCTGGCTGCCGGGCCTGCTGCAGGCGCTGGAGGCCGGGCTGGACCTGATCGGCGGCATGCACGCACGACTGCACGAAATCGCGGTGCTGCGCGAGGCCGCGG
>DATCYC010000380.1:0-2149 GCA_036570525.1 Luteimonas sp. | reverse complement strand
GGCCGACGCACCGGTGGTGCTGGTGGCCGGCGGCATTTCTGCGCACCGCCACGTCGCGGCGAGCGCACGGTTCCCTGAGGCCGGCTGGGCGAACGACCTGGTCGGCGCCGGGCGCGCGCTCGATCCCGCGCGCCACCGCATCCTCGCCTTCGACTACATCGGCGCCGACGGCACGCTCGACGCGCTGATCGACCCGGCCGACCAGGCCGACGCCGTCGCCGGCCTGCTCGACGCGCTCGACATCGACGCGCTGCACGCCTTCGTCGGCTATTCCTACGGCGCGCTGGTGGGACTGCAGCTGGCGGCGCGGCATCCGGGGCGCGTGCACCGGCTGGTCGCGGTCAGCGGTGCGCACCGCCCGCACCCGTATGCAGCCGCGTGGCGCGCGCTGCAGCGCAAGGCGGTCGAGCTCGGCCAGCTGCAGTGCGCGGACGGGCAGGGGCTGTCGCTGGCGCGGCAGTTCGCGATGCTGTCGTACCGCACGCCGCAGGAATTCGAACAGCGCTTCAACGCCGCGCCCGAACTCGTCCACGGCCGCGTGCGCGTGGCCGCCGAGGACTACCTCGACGCGATCGGCGCGCGCTACGTCGGACGCACCCCGGTGACCGCCTTCCTGCGCCTGTCCGAATCGATCGACCTGCAGCGCGTGGACCCCGCGCAGGTGCGCATCCCGACCACCGTGGTCGCCGTGGAGGGCGACTGGCTGGTGCCGCTGACCGACGCGGTGGCGCTGGTCGAAGGCCTGGGCACGCTGGGCAAGCTGCGCCTGCTGCGCTCGTCCTACGGACACGACGCCTTCCTCAAGGAAACCGACCGCATCGACGCCATCCTGGCGAGCGCGCTGCGCGGCAACGGAGACATCGCATGAGCTTCGACGACGCTTCGACCGACGGCGCCTGTCGCGGCCCGGCCACCCGCGCCGTGCGCGCCGGCATCGACCGCGACGCGGCCTTCGGTGCGGTCACCCCGCCGCTGGTGCTGTCGAGCAACTTCAGCTTCGCCGGCTTCAACGACAAGCGGCAGTACGACTACACCCGCAGCGGCAATCCCACCCGCGACCTGCTCGGCGAGGCGCTGGCCGAACTCGAAGGCGGCGCCGGCGGCACCATCACCGCCACCGGCATGGCCGCGATCACCCTGGTGCTGCACGCGCTGCTCGAACCGGGCGACCGCCTGGTCGTGCCGCACGACGGCTACGGCGGTAGCTGGCGGCTGTTCAAGGCGCTCGCCGCGAAGGGCGCGTTCGAACTGGTGCTGGCCGACCTGACCGACCCGCGCGCGCTGGCGGCAGCCTTCGAGCCTGCGCCCAAAGTGGTGTGGATCGAGACGCCCTCCAACCCGCTGCTGCGCGTCACCGACCTGCGCTTCGTCATCGACGCCGCGCACCGCGCCGGCGCGGTGGCGGTGGTCGACAACACCTTCCTGTCGCCGGCGCTGCAGACGCCGATCACCGACTTCGGCGCCGACGCGGTGGTGCATTCGACCACCAAGTACATCAACGGCCACAGCGACGTGGTCGGTGGCGCGGTGATCGCGCGCACGCCGGAGCTGCACGAACGATTCGCGTGGTGGGCCAACTGCCTGGGCATCACCGGCGCGCCGTTCGACAGCTTCCTGACCCTGCGTGGCTTGCGCACGCTCGACGCGCGGCTGCGCGTGCACCAGGAGAACGCGGCGGCGATTGCCGCGCAGCTCGACGCGCATCCGGCGGTGGCGACCGTGTACTACCCGGGACTGGTCTCGCACCCGGGCCACGCGCTGGCCGCGCGCCAGCAGAAGGGCTTCGGCGCGATGCTTTCGGTCGAACTCGGCGGCGACGGTGCCGCTGCGCGGGAGTCGGCCGTGCGCGCGTTCCTCGACGGCCTGCAGTGCTTCACCCTCGCCGAATCGCTGGGCGGCGTCGAGAGCCTGGTCGCGCATCCGGCAACGATGACGCACGCGGCGATGTCGCCCGGGGCGCGCGCGGAAGCCGGTATCTCCGATGGCCTGCTGCGGCTGTCGGTGGGCATCGAGGCGCTCGACGACCTGCAGGCCGATCTTGCCGCCGCGCTGGACCGCGCGCAGGCCGTGATCGAAGGCGGCCGGCGTGCGCAGGCCGCACGGGGCGACGCATGAACAACGTTGCCTCCCTGCCGCTGCCGGCGAGCCC
>DATCYC010000379.1:0-4022 GCA_036570525.1 Luteimonas sp. | reverse complement strand
TTTACAGGTCGCGGACGACCCAGTTTGCGGGGGTGTCGGCGGCCTGGGCGTCGAGCGCGGCCTGGGCGACTTCTTCCGGCGAGCGCCCGGCCTTCCACGCCGCGGCGATCGCCGCCAGGCGCTCGCGGGTGGCGCGGGTGTAGGCGCCTTCGAGTTCGTTCTGGGCGTCGGCGGCGAGCTTCTGCGGGTACAGCGTGCGGGCGTCGTCGCTGCGGTTGAGCAGGGCGATCATCCGCGACAGGGCGGTGCGGAAGGTGTCCGCGCCCAGCGCGGTGCGCTGGGTGCGCTGCAGGTGCCAGACGGTGAGGTACTCGACGGGCCCGAGCAGGCGCTGCGGGGCGGTACCGAAGAAGCGCCCGGAAAATGCACTCGCCTCCAGCGGCCCGGCGCTGTCGGGCAGGCGCGCCGCGCCCCAGGAGCTCAGCGCGCCGCCGGGTACGTCCATGCGCCGCAGCGCGGTGCCGAAGGTCTCGGCCAGCAGCCGCTGCGCACGCGCGTCGTCGCTTTCGGCCACCACCCCCAGCAGGCGCAGGAACAGCGGGTAGCGTTCCTCGCCCAGGCGCCGCACCAGGCGCTTGAGCACGGTCAGGCGGTACTCGGGGTCGCTGTGCGCGGCCAGCGCCGAGACCAGGCGGTCGGCGGCGGCGCGCAGTTCGGTCGGGGACGGCACCTGGCGGGGAGCGGCGTCGGCGGTCATGGCATCGCGTTGGCGGAATCGATGCGCGCCAGTCTAGGCGCAGCGCCCGGATCGGGCGAGCGGCCGCAGGCGGATCAGCCGATCGCCGAGAGGATCGCGTCGGCGGCGCTGTCGGCGGCGCCGGAAAGCTCCATCGCCCCCAGCCGGGCCTCGAAGCCGGGGTCGCCGGCGAGCATGCGCATCCCGGCGGGCACGTCGTCCCAGGCGGCGGCGTTGAGCACGTCCTCGCCGCTGTCGGTGCTGATGCGGGCTTCGGATGCCGGCGTGGTGCCGCGCAGTTCGAGGCCGGTGCTTTCGCGCGTGCCGGTGCCCTGGTCGCGACCACGCAGTTCCTCAAGCGACACCTGCCCGTCGAGGCGGTCGAGGCCGGCCCGGTTCAGGTGCGGATCGGAACTGCCGATGGTGCTCATGGGATCTCGGTAAAACCTGCGGGGGCCGCATGGGCGGCGATGGCGGAAAGATAGCGCCGCTGCGCCTGTTCAGCCATCTGGGGACAACCCTAGATGACAGGAGCATGACGGCCCACGTTCAGCCGCCGACCGCCGTTGCGGCGCATGCCGGCCGTCGACGATCGCCATGCTAGCCTGCCGCGGCATACGTTGCACCAGACCGCTTGCAGCCAGAGGCCGGCATGGCAGAGAAGGACCAGGGCGCCGACAAGACCGAAAAGCCGACCCCGAAAAAGATCAGGGACGCGCGCAAGGAAGGCAACGTCGCCAAGAGCAGGGAGCTGACCAGCACGGTGCTGGTGCTCGGCTGGCTGGTCGGCGGCTGGCTGCTGATGGGCTTCATGTACCGCAAGATGCAGGAGCTGTTCGACGCCAGCATCGCGGCGGTCGGCCAGCCGTTCGAGGTCGGCGTGCGCGAGGTCGGGTACGTGGCGTTCGACACCCTGGTGTGGCTGTCGCTGCCGCTGCTTGCGCTGGCCCTGTTCCTGGGCGTGCTGGTCGAGTTCCTGCAGGTCGGGCCGATCGTCACCGCCAAGAAACTCACGCCCAAGCTGGACAAGCTCAACCCCGTCGAGGGCATCAAGAAGATGTTCTCGATGGACAACCTGGTGGAGCTGATCAAGTCGATCGTCAAGAGCGCGGCGCTGATCTTCATCGGTGCCTACGTGTTGTGGGGCATGCTGCCGCAGCTGCTGCTGCTGCCGTCCTCGCCGCCGGCGGCGATCGGCTCGGCGGTCTGGTACGCGCTGCTGCGCATCGGCATCTGGACGATCTTCGTGTTCTTCTTCGTCTCGGTGCTCGACGCCTGGTACCAGAAGTTCTCCTACACCAAGCAGCTGCGCATGAGCCGGCGCGACATCCGCCAGGAGGTCAAGGAGAACGAGGGCGACCCGTACATCAAGTCGCGCCGCAGGCAGTTGCACCAGGAGTGGTCGCAGCAGAACATGCTCTCTGCCGTCAGGGGATCGAATGTCGTCGTGACCAATCCAACCCACATCGCCATCGCACTGCAGTACGAACACGGCGTCGACGACCTGCCGGTCGTGGTCGCCAAGGGCGAGGACGGCATCGCCGCGCTGATCAGGAAGACCGCCGAGGAAGCCGGCGTGCCGATCCTGCAGAACGTGCAGCTGGCGCGCGGCCTGAACGAGAAGGTCGAACTGGACAACTACATCGGCAGCGAGTTCTTCGACGCGGTGGCCGAGGTGCTGCACTGGGCCGACGGCATGCGCCGCGAGACCGGCGGCGGCGGCGACACTCCGTAGGGCGGGTCAAGCCCGCCCCACGCTCCCTACGCGCTGAAGGCCTTCTGCAGCACGTCCAGGAAGCCGCGGCTGTCACCCAGGCGCTGCAGCACGAAGTCCATCAGCGCGCCGATCATCAGCAGGATCACCGCAGTGGACAGCCAGGCCTTGATCGGCAGGGTCAGGGCGAACACGTTCAGCGACGGCGCGTAGCGGTTCACCAGGCCGAACGAGAGGTCGATGATCAGCATGATCACGATGGCGGGCGCCGCCAGCAGCAGCGCGGCGGTCATCAGGTAGCTGAACTGGCCGACGAACAGGTGGATCCCGGCGACCTTGATGTCGGGGAAGAACGACATCACCGGCCACACCGTGTAGCTGGTCAGCAACAGGTCCAGGAACACCAGGAACGCGCCGCTGGCCATGAACAGGTACGCGGCGAACTGCGACAGGAACTGCCCGTGCAGCGACGTCTGGTGGCCCTGGATCGGGTCGAAGATCGACGCCATGCTCATGCCGACCTGGGTGTCGAGGATGTTGCCGGCCGCGCCGATCGCCCAGAACACGATGCCGAAGCAGAAGCCGATGGCGATGCCGATGAACAGCTCCTTGAGCGCGATCGGCGCCAGGTCGGCCATCGACATCCCGGTGTCCGGCAGGCCTGCCAGCGCGACCGGCAGCGCCACGACCGCCAGGCTCACCAGGAAGCTGTTGCGCACCATCGACGGCATGTTCTGCTGGGTCAGCAGCGGCAGCATGATGAAGGCGCCGGAAATGCGCGGCAGGGTCAGGCCCAGCGCCAGCAGCGGGTTGCCGAGGAATTGTTCGAACTGCATGGACTGTGGCTGCGCGCGCGCGTCAGTGCCGGACCATGCCGGGGAAGCCGGAGAAGATCCCGTCGGCGAAGGTGTACAGCGTGCCGCCGATCAGCGCCGCGGTGATGAACAGCGTTACCACGATGGTGAAGAACTTCAGCGCGTAGGCGAACGTCTGCTCCTGCAGCTGGGTGGCCGCCTGCAGGAACGCCACCAGCAGGCCCACCAGCGCCGCCGCACCCACCGGCGGCCCGGACAGGATCAGGGTCAGCCACAGGGCCTGCTTGGTCAGTTCGATGACTTCGCCCATTGCGTCCTCCTCAGGTGCCGTAGGTCAGCACCAGGCCGTGCACCAGCTTGGCCCAGCCGTCGATCAGCACGAACAAAAGCAGCTTGAAAGGCAGCGAGATAGTGGTTGGCGACAGCATCATCATGCCCAGCGCCAGCAGGATGTTGGCCACCACCATGTCGATCACCAGGAACGGCAGGAAGATCAGGAAGCCGATCTGGAACGCCGCGGTCAGCTCGCTGACGGTGAATGCCGGCACCACCACCAGGAAGTGCTCGGCGTTGATATCGCCGCGCTGCGACGGCGGCAGCAGCCGCTGCGCGCTGCGCAGGAAGAACGCGCGTTCGGCGTTGCTCGAATGCTGCAGCAGGAATGCGCGCAGCGGCTCCTTGGCGACGTTGGCCAGGCCCAGCAGCCGCGCCACGCCCTCTTCGGGCAGCGGCGGCAGCGCCTGGGCCTGCTCGGCGGCGACATTCTCCGCGGCGGTGGGCGTGGCCGGGGCCTCGTCGCGGCCGTCGCGCACGTTGG
>DATCYC010000378.1:0-4771 GCA_036570525.1 Luteimonas sp. | reverse complement strand
GAGGACGACACGCCCCCGGTCGCCGGCGACGCCACCGCACCGGCGCCGGAGCCGGAGCCGGAGCAGGCGCCGCCCGCCGGCTGAGTGATGCCTGCCTGGCAGATCGTGCTGATCGTGGCCGCCCTCGTGGCGGCCGCGTTCGTTGTGGCGATCGTGGTGCGGCTGTGGCGTGACCCCTACGCGCTCGTCCGCGCCGAGTTCGCGCGCGAACGGATGGCGCTGGGATTCGCGCGCCGCACGATCGATGTCGACGGCATCCGCTGGGTCTACGCCGAAGGCGGCTCGCGCGACGCCGATGCGCCGGTGCTGGTGATGCTGCACGGCTTCACCGGCAGCAAGGAGAACTGGTACCGCGTCGCCAAACGCCTGCGTGGTCGCTGCCGGCTGCTGATCCCGGATCTGCCCGGCTGGGGCGAGAGCCAGCGCGAAGGCGTCGCCGGACACGGCTTCGCCGCGCAGGCCGCGCGCGTGGCCGCCTTCATCCGCGCCACCTGCGACAGGCCGGTGACGGTGCTCGGGCATTCGATGGGCGGCGGCGTCGCCGCGGTGCTGGCCGCGCGCGAGCCGGGGCTGGTGGCGCGCGTGGGTTTGTTCGACGCCGCCGGCGTGCGTTTCGCCGACAACCAGTTCGGCCTCGACGTGCTGGCCGGGAAGAATCCCTTCGGCGTGCACGACCGCGCTGCGCTGGCGCAGTACTTCGACATCCTGTTCCACGACCGCCGCGCGCTGCCGCCGATGCCGTGGCCGGCGCCGGCGATCCTGATCGGCCACCGCCGGCGCGAGGCGGCGTTCGAGCAGTCCGTGCTCGACGAGATCGGGCGCGGGCCGGAGCAGTTCCTGCCCGGAGAGGAAGCCGCGCGCATCCGCCAGCCGGCGCTGCTGGCGTGGGGCGCGCACGACCGGGTGATCGACCCCAGCGCGATGGACCTTTACGCGGCGCGGATGCCGCAGGCGCGTAAAGTGCTGCTTGGCGGCAGCGGCCACATGACGGTGATGGAACAGCCCGGCGACGTCGCCGAGGCGATCGAAGGCCTGCTTGCCGCCGCACCGGTCGAACAGGGAGCCCACGCATGAACCAACGCACCATCTTCTGTGCCGCGCTGCTGGCCGTCGCCACCGCCACCGTGTCCGGCTGCGGCGATCGCGAGGCCGCCGACGCCGCGCGCGCCGCCGCGCAGGCCGCCGCCGACGAGAAGGCGGCCAGGGAATACGCCGACGGGTTCGATGCGGCCGTGGCCGAGGAGAACTGGGCGCTGGCCAAGGCCCACGGCGACGTGCTGTTCGCCCGCTTCCCGGACACCGAGCAGGCCGCGCGCATCCGTCCGCACTACGACGAAGCCAAGGCCAAGGCCGCCGCCGCGGACGAAGCCGCGCGCGTCGCCGCGCTGTGGAGCTACCAGTCCGAGAACGTGAAGGGCGGCAAGCAGCTGTCGGCGGCGATCTACTCGGAGGACGCGGTCGACACCGACGGCAGCGGCGCCAACCCGGTGCGGCTGATTTTCCGCGACCATCCCGGCTGGGGCACGAGCAGTTACCTGGTGCTGCAGGCCGGCGACTTCGACTGCTACGGCGGCTGCCGGGTCAAGGTGAAGGTCGACGACGCCGAGCCGAAGTCGATGTCGGCGCTGCGGCCGGACACCGACGAGGCGACGGCCATGTTCATCAACGACGAGCACGGCCTGTGGCGGATGCTCGACGGCGCGACGCAGGTGTCGGTCGAATTCCCGGTCAAGGCCGGTGGCACGCGCACGGCGGTGTTCGAGGTCGCGGGGCTGGATCGGTCGAAGCTCCCTGGCTGGGACTGACCGCTCCGGTGATCTTCGTAGGAGCGCACTCGGGCGCGACCTGCTTTACCGGTCATGGTCGCGCCCGAGTGCGCTCCTACACGTTGCTGAAACCCCGGGGGAGTAGAGTTGGCGTCACGGCGTGCATGCAACAGTCCTGCGCCGCATCGACGCGCAGCCGGACGCGCGCGCCAGGCACACACCAGCCGGATCCGCGCCGGAGCGGCGGCGGATCCGGAGCAGGAGACGACCATGCTCTCTCCCCGCCTGCACCACTTCCTCGACGAGCGCCACGCGGCCTACACCACGCTCAGCCATGACCGCACGATCACCGCGCAGGAAACCGCGAACTGCGCGCACATCGGCAACCGCCACTTCGCCAAGACCGTGATGCTCAAGGTCGACGGCGACCTGGCGATGATGGTGATGCCCGCCGCCTACCGCATCGACCTGACCCGCCTGTCGCGCGCCCTGGGCGGCCGCGAGGTCGAGCTCGCGCAGGAAACCGAATTCAGCGACGCCTTCCCCGACTGCGAACTGGGCGCGATGCCGCCGTTCGGCAACCTCTACGACGTGCCGGTCTACGTCGACGCGCGGCTATCGGAACACGCCGAGATCGCCTTCAACGCAGGCTCCCACACCGATCTTGTGCGGATGCCGTATGCGGAGTTCGAGCAGCTGGCGAAGCCCGAGCCGCTATGGCTGGCGCATGTGATGTAGGGCCTGCGCCTTCAGAGCGTATATCCGAACTGCTGCCTGAACTGCGCGTTGAACTCGTCGAAGTTGAAGCGCTGGTTCTGCGTCCCCGGGTGTTCGACCTTGAGCGCACCCATCAGATTGCCGATGCGGCCGATGGTCAACCAGTCGCAGCCCTTCTGGATGCCGAAGATCAGGCCGGCGCGAAAGGCGTCGCCGCAGCCGGTGGGGTCGGTGATGCGGCGCTCGTGCGCGGGCGGCACGTCGATGGTCTTGCCGTCGGCGTGGATCACCGCGCCCTTGGGGCCGCGCGTGGCGATGTAGGCCTTGACCCGCTGCGCGATCTGCTTTTCGTCCCAGCCGGTGCGTTCCTGCAGCAGGTTGGATTCGTAGTCGTTGACGGTGACGTAGTCGGCCTGCTCGATGAACGCGCGTAGTTCCTCGCCGTTGAACAGCGGCATCGCCTGGCCGGGGTCGAAGATGAAGGGGATGCCGCCCTCGGCGAATTCCTTCGCGTTCTGCAACATGCCCTCGTAGCCGTCGGGGCTGACGATGCCGATGCTCACGCCGGGCACGTCGCGCACGTGGTTCTCGTACGAGCGCATCATCGCGCCGGGGTGGAAGGCGGTGATCTGGTTGTTGTCGTGGTCGGTGGTGATGAAGGCCTGGGGCGTGAACAGCTCCGGGATCTCCTTGACCTGGGCCAGGCTGATGTCCAGCCCCTCGAAATACTCCCGGTACGGGCCGAAATCCTGGCCCACCGTGGCCATCGGCACCGGGTCGCCGCCGAGCAGCTTGAGGTTGTAGGCGATGTTGCCCGCGCAGCCGCCGAACTCGCGCCGCATCCGCGGCACCAGGAACGAGACGTTGAGGATGTGCACCTTGTCCGGGAGGATGTGGTTCTTGAACTGGTCGGGGAACACCATGATGGTGTCGTAGGCCAGGGAGCCACAGATCAGGGCAGACATCAGGCGGGCGCTCGCTCGGGACGAAATGGGCGGTTAGGTTAGCCGGGCGGGTGCGGGGAGGCCAGCGCCGGTGCCCCGGACCGGGGACCGGGCAGCACCCCTGCAGGAGCGGCCCATGGCCGCGACCGGGTCGCAGGCAGGCATCGCTGCCATGGGCCGCTCCTGCAAGGACCGGTCGCCGGCGATGGGAAAGCCGCTCCCGGCAGCGTCCACGGCCCGCTTTTTTGCTAGGCTAGCCGACTCTTTTCACCCATTCCTCACGGACATTCGCCCCCGATGTTCAAGAAGTTCCGCGGCCTGTTTTCCAACGACCTGTCGATCGACCTCGGCACGGCCAACACCCTCATCTTCGTCCGCGGGCAGGGCATCGTGCTCAACGAGCCGTCCGTGGTCGCGGTGCGCCAGGACCGTTCCGGCTCGGGCAACCGCACGGTCGCGGCGGTCGGTACCGAGGCCAAGCAGATGCTCGGCCGCACGCCGGGCGGAATCACCACGATCCGGCCGATGAAGGACGGCGTCATCGCCGACTTCACCTACACCGAGGAAATGCTCAAGTACTTCATCCGCAAGGTGCACAAGTCGCGCTTCCTGCGGCCCAGCCCGCGGGTGCTGATCTGCGTGCCCTGCGGCTCGACCCAGGTGGAGCAGCGCGCGATCAAGGAATCGGCGCTGGAAGCCGGCGCCCGCGACGTATCGCTGATCGAGGAACCGATGGCCGCGGCGATCGGCGCCGGCATGCCGGTGACCGAGGCGCGCGGCTCGATGGTGGTCGACATCGGTGGCGGCACCACCGAGGTCGCGGTGATCGCGCTGTCGGGCATCGTCTACTCGCAGTCGGCGCGCATCGGCGGCGACCGCTTCGACGAGTCGATCATCAACTACGTGCGCCGCAACCACGGCATGCTGATCGGCGACAGCACCGCCGAGAAGATCAAGCTGCAGATCGGCAACGCCTGGCCGCAGGACCGGGTGGTCGAGATGGAAGTGTTCGGCCGCCACTTGGCCGAGGGCGTGCCGAAGATGATCACGATCAGCTCGAGCGAAGTCCTCGAGGCCCTGCGCGAACCGCTGGCCGGCATCGTCAGCGCGGTCAAGCAGGCGCTGGAACAGACCCCGCCGGAGCTGTCCGCGGACGTGGCCGAGCTGGGCATCGTGCTCACCGGCGGCGGCGCGCTGCTGCGCGACATGGACCGCCTGCTGAGCGAGGAAACCGGCCTGCACGTGCAGGTCGCCGAGGACCCGCTGACCTGCGTCGCCCGCGGCGGCGGCCGCGCGCTGGAACTGCTCGATACGCATGGCAACGAGTTTTTTGCCTACGATTGA
>DATCYC010000377.1:0-1759 GCA_036570525.1 Luteimonas sp. | reverse complement strand
GCCGCCGTGGCGATGGCCCGCGGGCTGGCCGCCGAACGCGCGGTGCTGATCGCCCCGGCCGCGGACCCGGTTGACGCCGCGATGCGCTTCGCGCGCCTGGTCGGCCTGCCGATGCGGCTGTGCCGACGCATGGTCGCGATGTTCGAATCCATGGTCGACACCTCGTTCGAGGAGTTCCAGGCGCAGAACAACGCGCCGCGGATCGGCCGTCCGGCGCTGATCGTGCACGACCTCGCGGACCGCGAAGTGCCCTGGGAGGAAGGCGAGCGCTATGCGCGCTTCTGGCATGACTCGCGCCTGCTGAGCACGCAGGGCCTCGGCCATAACCGGATCGTCGACGACCCGGGCGTGATCGACGCCGCCGTGCGTTTCCTGCGCGGTTCGCCGGTCGGCGAGCGAGTGGTGTCCACGCCCGCCCTGCCCTACGGCACCGCCTGAACCGTGCCGGGCCGGCCTTTGCGGCCGATGCCGGCGAACGACTATGCTGCCCGCCCCCGTCGTGGCGATGCCGTGGCGACCATCCGCACAGCTCGCCTCTTGATGAATTCCGAAACCGTTCCGCCCACCGCCGTCGATCCCTTCGCCAACCAGCCACACGCCATCGTCGAACGCGACGGCGTGCGCTACACCCTGCTCGGCACCGCGCACGTGTCGAAGGACAGCGTGTCTGCGGTACGCGCGGCGATCGCGTCCGACGACTTCGACGCGGTGGCGGTGGAACTCGACGCGCAGCGCCTGCAGGCACTGGGTAATCCGGAGACGCTGGCGAAGCTCGACCTGGTCAAGGTGATCCGCGAGGGCAAGACCGCGCTGTTTGCGGCGAATCTCGGTCTTGCCGCCTACCAGCGGCGGCTCGCCGAGCAGCTAGGGATCGAGCCCGGGGCGGAATTGAAGGCCGCTGCCGACGACGCGCGCGCACGCGGCCTGCCGATGCACCTGATCGACCGCGATGTCGGTGTCACCTTCAAGCGGATCTCCGCCAGGCTGGGTTTTTTCGGCCGGATCCGGTTCGTCAGCGGACTGTTGGCGGGGCTGTTCGTCGACGACGAGGTCGGTGAGACCGAGATCGAGAAGCTCAAGCAGGGCGACATGCTGGAGGCGAGCTTCGGCGAGTTCGCGCAGCACAGCCCCGCCCTGTACGACACCCTGATCGCCGAACGCGACCAGTACATGGCCGCGCGCTTGCGCGAAACCGCAGGCGATTCACGCGAGCTGCTTGCGGTGGTCGGCGCCGGGCACCTGAAGGGCCTGGCACGGCATCTGCGCGAGGACACCGAGGCGCCGGCCGCCATCGTCGAAAGGCTGCAGGCGCTGCCGGAGAAGTCCTCGATCCCGTGGTTCACGATCGCGCTGACGCTGTTCGTGCTCGGCGGTTTCGCCTGGGGCTTCTGGCACGGTGGCGCGGACGTCGGCACCGACCTGGTGCTGTACTGGGTACTGTGGACCGGCGGCCTCGGCGCGCTGGGTTGCGCGGTCGCCGGCGGGCATCCGCTCAGCATCCTCGGCGCCTTCGTCGCCTCGCCGCTCACGCCGCTGCATCCGGCACTGGCCTCGGGCACGGTCAGCGCATTGATCGAAGCCTGGGTGCGCAAACCCACCCACGCCGATTTCATGGCCCTGCGCAACGACGTGCAGACCATGCGCGGCTGGTGGCGCAACCGTGTGGCGCGGGTGCTGCTGAACTTCTTCCTGACCAGCATGGGCACCGCGATCGGCGTCTGGACCGGCGGCGCAAGGATGCTGGGGGCGTTGTTCGGCT